>CANJYC010000072.1 GCA_947478985.1 Acidobacteriota bacterium
CGGCGCACGTCGCGCCCGGCCTCGCTGGCCACCTCGAACGCGGCCGCCGCCGGACTGTTGGCGGGCATGACGCCGGTGACACCGGGAATCGCGGCAAGCGCGCTCCGGACGTCGTCACCCGCGGCATCGACCTGGACATACATCGCCTCGGAACCGCGCAGCCGCGACGTGAGGTTCTCCGGCGTGTCGATGGCCACGACGTGACCCTTATTGATGATGACGACGCGCTGGCAGGTCTGACTGACTTCCGGCAGGATGTGCGTGCTCAGGATGATGGTGTGGTCGCCCGCCAGTTCCTTGATGAGCTTGCGCGTCTCGATGATCTGCTTCGGGTCCAGACCGGCGGTCGGTTCGTCCAGAATCAGCACGTCCGGGTTGTGGATGAGCGCCTGCGCCAGCCCGACACGCTGCTTGTAGCCCTTCGAGAGCTTGCCGCAGTGGCGCGCGGCCATGTCCGAGATCCGGGTGCGCTCCATGATCGTGGCGACGCGCGCCTTGCGTTCGCTTCGGGGCACGCCCTTGATGCGCGAGACGAACATCAGATAGTCGCGGACGGTCATGTCCGGGTAGAGCGGCGGGGTTTCCGGAAGGTAGCCGGTGCGCCGCTTCGCCTCGATGGGCTCGCTGAACACGTCGTACCCGGCGACGAGCGCCTTGCCTTCGCTGGCCGGCATGTAGCCGGTCAGGACACGCATCGTCGTCGTCTTGCCGGCGCCATTCGGTCCGAGAAATCCGAGGATCTCGCCCTTCTCGACCTTGAAGCTCACGTCGTTGACCGCCGTGAACCCGCCGTACCGCTTGGTGAGGTGCTGGACCTCGATCACGCGTCTGCCTCCGTCTGAATTACCTGTAAGTTCTAGACCGCAAGCCTGTTAGCTCACAATCTCGTCATCCTAGCCGATGCAGCCTGCCCCGGCAACCTTCCGACGTCGCATTGCGTCATTTGGTTGTAACCATCAACACTAGGAGTCATGGCCTCGCCTGAACCGGTCGTCTGCACCAGGTGCGAGCTGCACGCGGAGGCGGTATTTCGCGTCGAGGGCATGGACTGCAACGAGGAAGTCGTCATCCTCGAACGCCGGTTGAAGCCGCTCGCCGGTCTCGAAGCCGTGTCCGCCGATCTGATCGGACAGCGCCTTCACGTGAAGTACGACGCCGCCCGGTTAACGACCGCCGCGATGGTCGACGCAGTGGGGCAGACCGGCATGCGGATGTGGCTCGAGCACGAGGAGCCCACCACCGGCGGCGCGGCCGCCGCATGGCGCTGGAGACTGGTGCTCGGATCGGCGCTGGCGATGGCCGGGGGTGTCGTGGCCGGCATGGCCGGCGCGCCCCGTGTGTCGCCAGGACTCTATGTTGTGGCGACGCTGCTCGGTGCGGTCTATCCCATCCGCAAGGCGGCAACGGCCCTTCGGCTGCGCACGATCGACATCAATGTGCTCATGGTGATCGCGGTCACCGGCGCGCTCACGCTCGGGCAGTGGTTCGAGGCGGCGAGCGTCGTCTTCCTCTTCGCCGTCGCGCAGTGGCTGGAGGTGCGCACCATGGAGCGCGCGCGCCATGCGATCACCGCGCTCGTCGATCTGTCGCCGCGTGAGGCGACGGTCAAGCGCGGCGCCGGTGAGGAGCGGGTCGCCGTCACGGCCGTCCAGGTCGGCGACGAGATCGTGCTGCGCCCTGGCGACAAGGTGCCGCTCGACGGCATCGTCATCCGGGGCCACAGTGACGTCAACGAAGCGCCGCTCACCGGCGAGTCGCTGCCGGTGGACAAGGCAGCGGGGGACGAAGTGTACGCGGGCACGATGCTGGGGCGCGGCGCGCTCGAGCTGCGCGTGACGCGAGTGGTGCGCGACACGCGCCTCGCGCACATCATTCATCTTGTCGAGACGGCCCAGGCCAGCCGCGCGCCGGTTCAGTCGTTCGTCGATCGCTTCGCGCGCCGCTATACACCGGCCGTCCTGCTGATGGCACTCGGGGTGGCGCTGGTGCCGTTCGTCACTGGCGCGGGTGATGGCGCAGTGTGGTTCTACCGATCGCTCGTCCTGCTGGTCATTGCCTGCCCATGCGCGCTGGTGATTTCCACTCCTGTATCCGTCGTGGCCGCGCTCTCCGCGGCCGCCAGGCACGGCGTGCTGATCAAGGGTGGCGCGCATCTCGAGCGGCTCGCGGGCGTGCGCGTCGTGGCCTTCGACAAGACCGGGACGCTGACGCGCGGCGAGCTCGAGGTGGTGTCGGTGAAGGCGGACGCCACCCTGTCCGCGCGCGACGTGCTGCGGTACGCGGCGGCGGTGGAGTCGCGCTCGGAGCACGTGATTGCGCGCGCCGTGGTGCGCCATGCGCGCGCGGAGGGCGTCGACATCCCACCGGTGACCGCATTCACCTCCACACCGGGCATGGGAGCGCAGGGGATGGTCGATGGGCGGCAGGTTGTCGTCGGCAATGCCGCGATGATGGCCGCCCGCGGCATCACGGCATCGCCCGGACCCAGTGTGGTTGTGGCTGTGGATGGTGTCGCGGTGGGGACGATGGCGGTGGTGGACACGCCCCGGCCGGCGGCGAGCGAGACGATCGCGCGACTGCGCGAGCACGGCATCCGTCACGTCGTGATGCTTACCGGCGACACCGAGCAGCAGGCGCGTGTGCTGGCCGCCCAGGTTGGCGTGGACGCCTACTTCGCGGGGCTCTCGCCGGCGGACAAGCATGCGCATGTGCGGTCGCTGCGCGAAACGTATGGAGCCGTGATGACGGTGGGCGACGGCATCAACGACGCCGCCGCGCTGGCGGCCTCCGACATCGGCGTGGCGATGGGGGCGGCCGGCTCGGACGTGGCGCTCGAGACGGCGGACGTAGCGTTGATGTCCGACGAGCTGCTCAAGCTGCCGTATGCGCTCCGGCTTGCTCGCGCGACGCTGCGGAACATCAGGACCAACGTCGCCATCTCGCTGGCGCTGAAGGCGGCGTTTCTCGTGCTGGCGGTTACCGGTTCGGCGACGCTCTGGATGGCGGTGCTCGCCGACACGGGCGCATCCGTAATCGTCGTCGCCAACGCCCTCCGCCTGCTGCGCGCGCGCTAGGCCTTGCGGTTCGAGAAGAAGTGCCCATGGACGAATGCGTCGAGGGCGCTCCTGGAGGCCGGCCCGATCTCCGTGAACTCGAGACCCATGCCGGTGAGGCGATCGACCCACGCGACCCTGGCCTCAGCCTCAATGTCATCGTGGCCACCCGGAACCCGGAAGCGCACTTTCAGAACGGTCTTCGGCGCGAGGGGACTGGTGGTGCGGATGGCGACGCCGTTCTGGCTCAGGTTGAGCGTGAACCCCGACGCGATCGTGTTGCCGAAGCGGTAGGAGATTGGAATGGCACAGGTGACGCGCGGGCTTGACCGGCGGTTGTGATTGTCGGGAAACAAGTGCGGCGTCAGGCTGGCCACGATGTGGTGCGGCGAGGTGTATTCGTTGATGTAGCCAGCGACCCCGAGACGGGTGAGCGCGCGGACTTCGTCGGCGCTGGCAATGGTGCCGCTGAAGACGACGAGCGGTGCGGTACACGACGCGACCGCTTTCAGCGCCTGCACCATCTCGAGGCCCCGTCCCGGCGGGAGCCGCAGGTCGAGGACGATCAGATCGACGTGCATATCGGGGGCGCGCGCCTGTGCCAGCAGGTCGTCGCCGGTGTGCACGGCGATCGCGTGATGCCCGGAATGGCGCAGCGCTAGCGAGAACCGGTCGCGGACGAATGCCGTGTCGTCCGCAACGACGACGGTTCTGGCGGCGGTCAGCGTGACGGCGGGCATCAGGATAGTTATCGGTTGTGGTATGTACTGCCGCTAGAGCGCGTTGCACGCGTCGTTGAAAGCCCGATATACTCTGATTTTCTGCCCTTCGAGCGCGGCCACGGCCGTTGCATGGAGCCCGTATGGCGACCTGCCCTGAGTGCGAATTCGACGAGATCGATACCCAAGAATTTGAAGAGGGAGACACCGTGAGCTGTCCCGAATGCGGAAAGAGCCTCGTGGTCATGGGCCCTGATGAAGTCGAAGTGGCTGATGACGACGACCTCGACGATGACGATGACGACGACGAGGACGACGAGGACGAAGACGACGAGGATGAGGACGACGAGGACGAAGACGACGAGGACGAGTGACCGGTGAAGCGGCCAAGGAGCAGCACCTGCACGCGCTCCTGGCCTCGTATGAATCGGTCATCGTCGCCTTCAGCGGCGGCGTCGACAGTGCCTACCTCGCGTGGGCGGCCACGCGCGTGCTCGGACCCCTCGCGCTCTGCGTCACCGCCGACAGTCCCAGCTACCCCGATCATCACCGACAGCTCGCGCTGAGCCTGGCGCGCGATTTCGGCCTGCATCACGAGATCATCCAGACCGCCGAACTCGAGCGTGACGACTACCGCGCCAACCCGGTCAACCGCTGCTACTACTGCAAGCACGAGCTCTACACGTCGCTCTCGCGCGTGGCGGCGGTCCGTGGCTTCAGCGTGATCGTTGACGGCAGCAATGCCGACGATCGCGGGGACTACCGCCCGGGCCGTCAGGCCGCACGTGAGTTCGGCGTGCGCAGCCCGCTCGACGAAGCGGCGTTGACGAAGGCGGAGATTCGAGAGCTGTCGCGGCGCGCCGGACTGCCGACGTGGGACGAGCCGGCCTCGGCGTGCCTCTCATCCCGCATCCCCTATCTCTCGGAAGTGACCGACGGGAAGCTGCGGATGATCGAGGCGGCCGAGCAGGTGCTGCGGGGCCTGGGCTTTCGCATTTGCCGCGTCCGGCATCATGAGACGCTGGCGCGGATCGAGATCGGCCGCGACGAGCTGGCCCGCGCGCTCGAGCCCGAGATTCGTGACCGCATCGTGCGCGAACTGCGAGCCCTCGGATATCAGCACGTGACGATCGATCTGCAGGGATATAGGATGGGCAGCCTGAATGAAGGGGTCCGCCTCCACCCGGCCTGAGTACTGGCTCGCGGCCATCTGGTGCGCCGCGCATCTCCCGTCGCTCGCGCCGGCGCTCGAAGACATCGATTCGATCAACTTCGCGCTCGGCCTGCACGAGTTCGACCCCGCGCGTCACCAGCCGCATCCGCCGGGGTATCCCATCTACATCGCGCTCGGACGGATGTCGCTGGCGGTGGTGTCACGCGTGCATGCGGCGTGGAGCCACGTGGCCATCGATGCCCTGGCGCTGGCCTTCTGGTCCGCAATCGGCGGCGCCATCGCCATCGTGGCCGCCGCGTCGTTCTTTCGCACGCTCTCGTTGAATCGCACCGGGCCCGACGCACCCGATCAGATCACGCCAGGTGCGAGCACCAGTGCCGGAGCGGCATTCTGGGGGACCGCGCTGATGGCGGCCGCGCCGTTGTTCTGGATGACCGGGCTGCGCCCGATGAGCGACATGCTCGGGCTCGCCGCCATCCTCGTCGCGCTGGCGATGCTGGCGAAGGGGAGGCGTGAGCGGCGGTGGCTGCCGTGGGGCGCGTTCATGGCCGGCGTGTCCATCGGCATCCGGTCGCAGGCGATGTGGCTGACGATCCCGCTCGTGCTGCTGACGATGGTGTGGCAGCGACGCGCCGGCGTGTGGTGGCTGCTGTCGCGGCCCGTGGCGGCGCTGGCTGCCGGCGGCGTGGCCTGGGCCGTGCCGCTCGTGGTCGCGAGCGGAGGCGTCGACGCGTACATGCGTGCGCTGGGCACTCAGGCTCAGCTCGATTTCGCCGGCGTCGACATGGTGTGGCTCCACCCGACGCCTCGCCGGCTGGCGCTCAGCCTCTACGAGACGTTCGTGCTGCCATGGGCGACGGTGCCGCTGGCCGGGGTCATCGCGCTGGCCGCGCTGGCCGGCGTCGTGGTGCTGCTGCTGCGCGGACGGCAGGTGCTCGGCGTGCTCCTGGTGACCTTCGGCCCGTACGCGATCTTCCATCTGCTGCTTCAGGAAACGGTGACGGTGCGCTACGCGCTGCCGCTCGTTCCGCCGATCGCGTGGCTGGCCGCGCGTGGGATTTCGGCGATTGGACGCCGTGCGGCGCCTGCGCTGTCGGTGGCCCTGGTCGTGGCCGCGGCGATGGTCGCGGTGCCCGGCGGGCTCGCGTATGGTCGCGAGGCGCACCCGGCATTCCGCGCCATCGCCGACGCAGCACATCGCGCACAGACCGACCCGCCGGCGGCGATGTACTCCCACTACGCGATGCTGCGTCCGCTGCAGGCGATCGCGACACCCGGTTTCCCTGTCGTCGCCCCGCAGCTGCACCGCGAATGGCTCGGGCTGGTCGACTACTGGCGCGGCGGCGGCACGGCGCCCGTCTGGTTCCTGGCCGATCCGCGCCGCACGGATCTCGCGCTCATCGATCCGGTCGCGCGCGAGGACGTCACGCGCTACGGATGGACGGTGGCCGATCGCCCCGAGCTGAGCGGTATCCGGCCGATGACGGCGGACTGGTACCGCCTGTCGGACCCGGGTTGGTTTGCCGGGGAGGGCTGGTCGTTGACGCCCGAGACCGGCGGTGAAGCGCGCGCTGGCGCGAAGGGACCAGACCAGCGGTCGATCCAGGCGTGGGTCCGGCGTCGTGATGAGCCGATGCATCTGGTGGTCGGGACGCGACACCTGGGCGATCCGGGTGACCCCGCGGCGCGCTTCGAGCTGGCCATCGACGGTCGCGTCCTCGACACGTGGACATCCCCGGTTGATGCGCCCAACGCGCTCCGCTTCGTCGATCTGCCGGACGGGCTCCCCGGCGACGGCCGCTATGCGACGCTGACCGTGTCATCCCATCCGGCCGACGGCAGTCGCCGGCCGGCGCCGACCGCCGTGCGTCAGTTCGATATCCAGAACGCGACGCGCGCGATCATGGGACTTGGTGACGGGTGGCACGAGCTCGAATACGAGCCCGCGACGGGTCGCCTGTGGCGGTGGAGCAGCGACCGCGCCGTCCTGCGCATCGCCGGTCCGCCGCGCAACGTCCGGCTGACGCTCACCGGAGAGTCGCCGCTCCGCTATTTCGACGCCCCGCCCGTGGTCCGCATCATGGCGGGGGAGAGGCCGATCGGAGAATTCCGCCCGGATGCAGACTTCACGCAGCAGATCCTGGTGCCGGCCGACGCGCTGGCCTCCGCGCACGGCATCCTGACGATCGTGCAGGATCGCGCCTACCTTCCAGGTCAGGTTGAAGGGACCGCGGACGCGCGGCGGCTGGGACTTCGACTGTTCGACATCCGGGTGGAGACGGTCGCACCTTGATTGACAGTGGATCGCCCGGACGCTAAGCTCATCACGCTCGACCACGCAAGAGATCGCTAGGAGAATGTTCGAATGAATTTGCGCCGAAACCTCGCGTTGATCGCTGTTGCCATGGCGATTGTGATCGGGTTGCAGGGGTGTAACAAGAGGGTACCGCCGCCCGCGCCTCCACCCCCGGCTCCACCAGCGGCACCGGCACCGCCACCGCCGCCGCCACCACCGCCGCCACCGCCTCCGGCTCCAGCGCCCGCACCGCCGCGGCCGCTGACCGAGGATGAAATCTTCGCGCGCAAGACGATCGACCAGCTCAACGAGGAAGGGCCGCTCTATGACGTGCCGTTCCAGTTCGACAGCGCGCAAATTGGCGTTGACGACCGGCTGCTGATGCAGTCAAACCTCGAATTCCTGCAGCGTTGGAGGTCCGTGCGTGTGACGGTCGAAGGTCACGCCGATGCGCGCGGCACCAACGAATACAACCTCGCACTCGGTGAGCGCCGGGCCAATGCGGTGAAGGACTACCTGGTCAATCTGGGTGTCGCCGCCGACCGCATCACGGCCGTCACCAAGGGTGAGGAAGCGCCGATGTGCACGGATGAGAACGAGTCCTGCTTCTCGAGGAATCGTCGCGGCCACTTCGTGATTACCGCCAAGTAGCGGCGCCGCCGTGGAAGCGGGCTCTCTAGGCCCGCTTCATCTCGCTGACAATGGATCTCGCCGCCTCCAG
>CANJYC010000073.1 GCA_947478985.1 Acidobacteriota bacterium
GTACGCCCGCTGAGGGTGTGCGGCGTTCGCTAAGCGGGGGCTGCAGAATGGCCGCTCGCGGCGGTCGGGCAGAGTGCGTTGCGAAATTACGGTTCGCGGGTGGCGCTGGACGGGGCGCCCCGCCCGCGCCGCAGGCCCGACAGGGCCGAGCACGGGTGGGGCTGTCCAGCGACAGGACCCGCTACGCGTAATTTCGCAGCGCACTCTCAGGTGTGGCCCCCCTACCCGATGAGCCAGTAGCCGCCGACGGCGATTGCCATGATGGCCGCCGCCACCATCATCGCGCGTTGCGCGGCTGGGCTGTGGCGCGTCTGCGCCCCCGCCATGCCCGCCACAGCCGCGAACGCGGTCATCGCGACCACCGTGCCCACACCGAACGCTCCGATGTACGTGAGCGCGGCCGTGCGAGTCGGAAGGGCGAGAGCGGGCAGCACGCCGAAGAAGTGCGAGCTGCCGGCGATGCCGTGCAGTACGCCAAGACAGAACGAGGCGTGTGCGTGCCCGAGCCGTCGCAGCCAGGCCGGACCACGCTGCACATGAAGATGCACGTGCGCGACGGCGTCGTGTCCGTGCACGGCAGACCCGACCCGGGCGCTGCGTCGCAAGGCCCAGAGGCCGACGCCGATCAGTGCGCCGCCGACGAGGCGCTCGCTCCAGGTGGAGATGACGTCAAGCGGCGGCAGTGCGTCCCTCAGCAGGATGGCCATCACCGCGACCACGACCACGCCGGACGCATGGCCGATACCCCAGGTCCACCCGGCGATCCAGCCGCGCCGCCGTTCCGCGACCGCCATCGGCGCCACGGCAGCCAGGTGATCGGGACCAGAGAGCACATGAAAGAGGCCGGCGAGCGCGCCGGTGACGGCAATCAGCACTGGACCGTCCAGGGTGGGACGTCGTAGGCCCGCACGCTCATTTCGGTGCCATCCGGATCGCCCCATCGAGGCGGATGACCTCGCCGTTCAGCATCTCGTTCTCGAAGATGTGGCGTACGAGCGCCGCGAATTCCTCGGGCCGTCCGAGTCGCGAGGGAAACGGGACCTGCTGACCGAGTGATTCGCGTGCGGCCTCCGGCAGGGCGGCCAGGAGCGGCGTGTCGAACGTGCCTGGGGCGATCGTCATCACGCGGACGCCCATGCGCGCGAACTCGCGCGCGATCGGCAGCGTCATGGCGACGATGCCCCCTTTGGAGGCGGCGTAGGCGGCCTGACCGATCTGGCCGTCGAAGGCCGCCACCGATGCCGTGTTGACGATGACACCGCGTTCCCCAGCCGCTGTCGGTTCATTGCCGGACATGGCGGCCGCCGCCAGGCGGATCACGTTGAAGGTCCCGATCAGGTTGATCTGAATGACGCGTGTGAAGTGCGCGAGCGGCTGGACGCCGTCCTTCGGCAGCACGCGCTCGGCGGCCGCGATGCCGGCTGCATTGACGACGCCGTGGAGCCCGCCGAGTTCCCGCACCGCAGTATCCACGGCGCGCTGCACATCGGATTCGCTCGTCACATCGCCATGGACAAATCGTGCCCGGCCGGCCAGTGCCAAGGCTTTCTCGGCACCCGCGCGGTCGTCCACATCAAGCACGACGGCGCGGCCGCCCGCGGCCACCACCATGTCTACCGTGGCACCACCGAGGCCGGACGCGCCACCGGTGACGAGCACGGTGCGGCTGTCAAATCGCATGCGCCGATTCTACCAGCCGACGAGCGACGTGTCGGCGCGTGGCCCTGGGAAACGGACCGCCGGGAAAAGAAAAAGGCCGGTGGTCGCGAAGACCACCGGCCCTTCTTGAGATCGCCGAAACAGATTAGACCGTCGGCTTGTGCGTCAGCTCGGCCACTTCCTGCTTCTTCTTGCCGCCGCCGAGTCCCTGAATCTGGAGGACCGGTTCCCCGGGCTGCTCCTTGAGGACTTCCTTGCGGTAGAGCGCTTCCATCTCCTTGTGATGGCGAAGTTCTTCCGGCGTCATGTTCGCCGTCTTGCGGGCGGCGAGTTTCTCTTCACGTGAGTTCTTGGCAATGCCGAGGTCGTCGAGGTCGGTCTGCTTGCCCTTGGCCACGGCCTCGGCGTTGAGCACGAGCGTCGTCGCACCCGGTGCCAGCGGCACCGCCTTGTTGCCGGCGAAGATCTCGTGGCGGCCGTGCTCGTCGTACCACTTGGTGAGCGTCGCCGTCATGTGCATCTTCTCGATGATGTTGCGCCATCCGATCCCGGTGTTGTAGGCACAGAAGGAGATCTCACCCTGCTGCGTGGCATACGGGATGATGCACATCTCGGTGCGGCGGAAGTCGTAGTTGAACAGGTCCTGGAACCACATGCCGGCGATAAAGAGGAAGTTCCAGCGGTCGGCACGCCGACGCTCGATATCCGACATCGTGCGGTCGCCGCCGACGTTGCCGTAGTTCCGGCCGGTGGCGCCGAACGTCTTGTCGAACTTCTTCATCAGGTCGACGATGCGGAAGTGCGTGGGCGCCTTGAACGGATCGTAGTTGCGCATCAGCGCCAGCGCCATGCCGGCGACCGAGAGGAACTTGCCGCGCGCGGCGTCGTTGACATGCGCGACGTCCTTGGCCAGCTGCTCCGCGTGGAGGAACGCCGTCACCGGGACCGCTTCCTTCGTTTCCTTATCGATCATCAGCGCCATGCCGATGCCGCAGTTCGGGTGGCAGCCGCAAGTGAGCTGGCCCCAATCGCGATCCGGCCCGTGGACGACGTCCGCCCAGTCGGTAAACGTCGACATAAACGAGATCGGGAACCAGTCGCGGATAGGCTCGCCGAGGCCCACCTGGTTCTTCACGTCGTGCGCGAGGTGCGACAGCGTGTAGCGCTGCGCGGCACGGCGCTCGGGCGTGATCTCCTCGTCGCGGCCGGTGAACGACACGGGCTGAAAGGAGAGGAAGTTGATCCGCTTCGGGTTGTCGAGCGCGAACTCGATGACCCGGCCGACCTGCTCGTTGTTGACGCCGTTGATGATGGTGATGACCGGGACGATGTCGACGCCGGCCTGGTACAGGTTCTCGATCGCCCGCAGTTTCACGTCGAAGAGATTGCCGACGCGGCGGTGCGAGTTGGCGGCGTTGCCGATGCCGTCAAACTGCAGGTACGCGTAGCGCAGGCCGGCTTCGGCCGCGGCCTTGGCGAATTCGGGGCTCTTCGCGAACTCGATGCCGTTGGTCGCCGCCTGCACGCTGTTGTACCCGACCTTGCGGGCGTAGCGGACGGCATCGAGGAAGTACGGGGACATCGTCGGTTCGCCGCCAGAGAACTGCACTGACATCTGCCGGCGCGGTTTGATTGTGATGGCGTTGTCGAGGACCGTCTTGATGTCCTCCCAGGTCAGCTCGTGGACGAACCCGACCTGGTTCGCATCCATGAAACAGGGGTCGCACATCATGTTGCAGCGGTTGGTGAGGTCGACCGTGAGCACCGAGCCGCGGCCGTGCACCACCGTGGAGCTGCCGTGGTTGTGCAGCTTCTCGTCGTTGTGCGCCTTGATGTCGCGCCCAGGGAACACGTCCTCGAGGTGCTTGAAGAACGCCGGGTCCATGGCCATCACGTCTTCGAAGTGGCCGTGTTGCGGACAGTCCTTGACCATCAGAATCTGACCGTCCCGCTCGATGATCTGGGCCTTGATCTCGCCGACCTTCTCGTTCAGGAGGATAGAGACGTCCTTCTTGCCGTCGAGGATCTCCTGGCGCGCCTCGCGTGTGCAGGTGGGGCAGAGCGAATCGGTCTGACGCGGCCACCCGAGCTGGGGCTTGGTCTTCTCGTACGACTTCTGCAGGGGCTTGTCAGACCAGCGCGGCGTAAACGACGGGTTCTGCCTGATCGAATTGGCGGCGGAAAACACCTGCCAGATACCGTTCGCGGCGATCGACAGACCCTTCTCTACGTACTTCATCGGCGCATGCATGCGAGCTCTCTCCTCGTGAAAATCCAGGGATTCCCGGTCGGCCAGCCGGCGATGGACCAAAGGCCCATACGACGGCAGGATGGCGAGACCCTAGGCCTCTTCCTAGCCGAGCGTCCAAGATGTTAGGGGAAAAACTGGGAGGATCGCGCGTATTTTCAGCCGATTGGCGATTTTGGACGGTGGACGGGCGAGTCATACGGGGGACGGGAGTCCTGGTGGCGAACCACTTTGATGCAATCCATGACTGGATAAGATTGAAACACTCAGATCATTGTATTTCCCTTATGCTCCAAGGGCCTGCAGAATGGCTCGACTATGTCCAGCCAGCAAGACCCGGGTCCTGTCGCTCAGGGCCTCTACGATCCGCGGGCCGAGCACGATGCCTGCGGCGTCGGCTTCGTTGTCCACATGAAAGGGCAGCGGTCGCACGCGATCGTACGCCAGGCCCTGCAGGTGCTGATCAATCTGGAGCACCGGGGTGCGTGCGGCTGCGAGGCAAACACGGGTGACGGCGCCGGCATTCTGATCCAGACACCAGACCGGTTCCTGCGCAAGGCTGTGTCGTTTCCCTTGCCCCCCGTGGGGTCCTACGGCGCAGGGCTGGTGTTTCTGCCCCATCAGGAACAGGACCGTACCGCGATCAAGGCGCTCATCGGCGCCATTACGAAAGAAGAAGGCGCGACCCTGCTGGGCTGGCGGGACGTGCCGAGCGATAACGGACTGCTGGGCGAAAGCGCCGTGGCGACGCAGCCGGTGTTCCAGCACCTGTTCATCGCGTCGCCGACGCCGATTACCGATCGGGCGGCCGAGCTGCGCTTTGAACGGAAGCTGTATGTCATCCGCAAGCGCGTCGAGCACGCGGTGGACACCCTCGCGCTCAAGAACGCGCTGTCACGACGCTTCTTCTACATCGTCAGCCTGTCGGCCAAGACCCTGATCTACAAGGGGATGCTGAAAGCGAATCAGCTCGGACCGATGTTTCCCGACCTGGCCGATCCGGATCTGCAGTCGTGCCTTGCGCTGGTCCACCAGCGATTCAGCACCAACACGTTCCCTTCGTGGCCGCTCGCGCACCCGTACCGGTTCATCGCCCACAACGGTGAAATCAACACCTTGCGCGGCAACATCAACTGGATGCGCGCCCGCGAGGGACTGCTCCAGAGCGATGTGCTCGGCGAGGATCTGAAGAAGGTGCTCCCCGTCATCCGCGAGGGTGGCAGCGATACGGCGACCTTCGACAACGTGCTCGAACTGCTCGTCATGGCGGGACGTTCGCTGCCGCACGCGATCCTGATGATGATCCCCGAGCCGTGGAGCAACCACGAGTCGATGGATGAGGAACGCAAGGCGTTCTACGAGTACCACTCGTCTCTGATGGAACCGTGGGATGGCCCGGCGTCGATTGCCTTCACCGACGGCACGGTCATCGGTGCCGTGCTCGACCGCAATGGCCTGCGGCCGTCGCGGTATTACGTGACCAAGGACGACATGGTGATCATGGCGTCGGAGGTCGGCGTGCTCGACATTCCAGCGGAGGACATTCTCGTCAAGGAGCGCCTCCACCCCGGGAAGATCTTCCTCGTGGACACCGCCAAGGGGCGCATCGTCGACGACGAGGAGATCAAGCGTGAGCTGGCGGCCGAGCATCCGTACCGCGAATGGCTCTGGAAGCACCTGGTCGATATCAAGGATCTGCCTGCGGGGCGCGTCGAGGAACCGGACCACGAAGCGGTCATCACGCGGCAGCAGGCATTCGGCTACACGCAGGAAGATCTGCGTATCCTGCTGGCGCCGATGGCGATGAACGGCGAGGAGGCCATCGGCTCGATGGGGGCCGATTCCGCGCTGGCGGTCCTGTCGGACCGGCCGCGCCTGCTGTTCGACTATTTCAAGCAGTTGTTCGCGCAGGTGACGAACCCGCCGCTCGACGCGATCCGCGAGGAACAGGTCACCTCGATGGGCTCGACGATCGGCCCAGAGCGGAATCTGCTGAAGCCGGAACCTGAATCGTGCCGGCAGATCGCACTCAAGTATCCGATCATCCACAACGAGGATCTGGCCAAGCTCCGCCACCTTCCGCCGGACTCGCCATTTCGCTCGACGACGCTCTCACTGCTGTTCGATCCCGAAACGGGCGGGCAGGGGCTCGAGCTGGCGATGGCAGCGCTCTGCCGTCGCGCGAGTGAGGCCGTTGCGGATGGCACCGATGTCCTGATCCTGTCGGACCGTGGCGTGGGCCCCAAGCAGGCGCCGATCCCGAGCCTGCTGGCGACGGCAGGCGTGCATCATCACCTCGTCCGCGAGGGGACGCGTACTCGCTGCGCGCTGGTGGTCGAAGCGGGCGACGCACGCGAGGTGCACCACGTGTCGCTCCTCCTCGGCTATGGTGCCGGTGTCGTCAATCCGTACGTGGCGTTTGAAACGCTCGACGACATGATCCAGCAGCAGTTGCTCACCGGCATCACGCACGAAGATGCGGTCCAGCACTACATCAAGGCGCTGAACAAGGGCGTCCTGAAGGTCATGTCGAAGATGGGGATTTCGACGCTGCAGAGCTACTGCGGCGCGCAGATCTTCGAGGCCATCGGTCTCAACCAGACCTTTATCGACCAGTACTTCACCCACACGATGTCGCGCGTGGGTGGCGTCGGTATCGACGTCGTCGCGCAGGAAGTGGCACTGCGCCACGGTCGCGCGTTCGGCAGGAAGCCGTCGGGAGAAGTCGAACTTGACGCCGGCGGCGAGTACCAGTGGCGGCGCGACGGTGAGTACCACCTCTTCAACCCGGAGACGGTGTTCAAGCTGCAGCACGCGACGCGCACGGGTCAGTACAGCATCTTCAAGGACTACACGCGTCTGGTAGACCAGCAGAACCAGAAGCGGGCGACGCTGCGCGGCATGTTCCGCCTCAAGCCGGTCGGGCCGGCCGTGCCGATTGACGAGGTCGATTCGATTGCGTCGATCCTGGCGCGCTTCTCAACCGGCGCGATGTCCTACGGCTCGATCAGCCAGGAAGCGCACGAAACGCTGGCCATCGCAATGAATCGCCTCGGGGGGAAGTCGAACACCGGTGAAGGCGGCGAGGATCCGGAGCGCTATATTCCGCTGGCCAATGGCGACTCGAAGCGCAGCGCGATCAAGCAGGTGGCCTCCGGGCGTTTCGGCGTGACCAGTGAGTACCTTGTCAACGCCGACGACCTGCAGATCAAGATGGCGCAGGGAGCCAAGCCTGGCGAAGGCGGGCAGCTGCCGGGGCACAAGGTCTATCCCTGGATTGCGAAGGTTCGCCACTCGACCGCCGGCGTCGGGCTGATCTCGCCTCCGCCGCACCACGACATCTACTCGATCGAGGATCTCGCGCAGCTCATCTTCGATCTGAAGAACTCGAATCCGCGTGCCCGCATCCACGTGAAGCTGGTGGCCGAGGGCGGTGTCGGGACGGTGGCCGCCGGCGTGGCCAAGGCGCACTCGGATGTTGTGCTGATCTCCGGGCACGACGGTGGCACGGGTGCGTCGCCGCTAACCAGCCTCAAGCACGCCGGTCTGCCGTGGGAACTCGGCCTGGCTGAAACGCAGCAGGTGCTCGTGCTCAACAAGCTGCGCGATCGGATCGTCGTGCAGGTCGACGGGCAGATGAAGACCGGCCGCGACGTCGTCATCGGCGCACTGCTCGGGGCCGAGGAGTTCGGCTTTGCGACGGCACCGCTCGTGGTGATGGGCTGCGTGATGATGCGGGTATGCCATCTCAACACCTGTCCTGTCGGCGTGGCAACGCAGGATCCCGAGCTGCGCAAGAAGTTCACCGGCACGCCGGAATTCGTCGAACACTTCTTCCGTTTCATTGCGCAGGAAGTGCGTGAGCTGATGGCGGAACTCGGATTCCGCACCATCGACGAGATGATCGGCCGGGCCGACTGCATCGATGTTGAGGCCGCCGTCACGCACTGGAAGGCGAAGGGGCTCGACCTGAAGCCGCTGCTGCACGTGCCGGA
>CANJYC010000074.1 GCA_947478985.1 Acidobacteriota bacterium
CCACTAGAATTGGGACCGTGAAACCGTGGGAACAGCTCGGCGAAACACGCACGCCTGACGGCAGCCTGCTGACGCTGTCTCGCCGGGATCGCGAGTACGTCATCCACGCCAACGGCAAGAGTCTGATGTCGAGCCTGATGCACGGCTCGGAGGAAGCGCTTGCCACCATCGCCTGCCGTCACGTACGGACCCACGCGGATGCGCGCGTGCTCGTCGGCGGACTCGGCATGGGCTTCACGCTGCGCGCCACGCTCGACGCGCTGCCGGCCGACGCAACGGTCGTCGTCAACGAGCTTCTGCCGGCGGTCGTGGAGTGGAATCGCGGGCCGCTCTCCGCGCTGGCTGAGCATCCGTTGACCGACCCCCGCGTCGAGGTGCTTGTCGGCGACGTCGGCGTGACGCTGGCGTCGAGCCGCGACCGATTCGACGCCGTGCTGCTCGACGTCGACAACGGACCGGGTGCCTTCACGACATCCTCCAACAACGGCCTGTACGACAATCGAGGGGTAGCGGCCGCCTACACGGCGCTGAGGGATGGTGGAATGTACGCCGTCTGGTCGTCGCGCGAGGATCGGAAGTTCGAGCAGCGGCTGCGCTACACGGGCTTCGAGGTCAGCGTGGAGCGGGTGCGTGCGCGGTTGAACAAGGGCGGGCCGCGCCACACGATCTTTGTCGGCCGCAAGCCGGCCGCACGGGCGCGCCGCTAACCTGGCGCGAAGCCTTGACGGCTAGCCCTTGGTGACCGCCACCGTCCAGGCCGTCGCCGCATTCGTCGGGATGAAGCAGAGCGTCTCGTTGCAGGCCTGATAGCGGAGCGTCGCCGGCACGGTCAGCTTCCCCGCCGCCACACCGGCCCCGACCTTGAGTTCCACGGTGATATCGAATTCGTTGGGATAGACGAGCAGCGGCTTGGGCGCTCCCCGCTGCGCAAGCTCGACGTCCTTTGGGTAGCGCACGCCCACCAGCGTCAGACCCGCCGGGGGCGTGACGGTGAGCACGGTCGCAATGAGCCCGGGGTCGCGCGGCTTGCTCGACTGGACGTGCACGCGCTCCGGCAGCGCCACACGGACGGCGAGCACAATCGTCGACCCGGCCCGAATGGCTTTGGTGTCGACGCGGGGGGTCAGCGTCGCGACCGGCCGGCGCAGAGCCGTCTGCGCCTGGCTGGTCACTCCGCTCGCAGCAACGAGACCGATCGCGACGCCGACGATGGTGCCGACAAGCGTGCGTCGCGTCATGGCCGCTCCCCCCCTTTATGAACCGATGGTTATTTCGTGCCGTTTGCCGGCTTGGTGCCGCTGGTCTTCGACAGCAGGTCGTTCATCTGCGGGTTCAACCCGAGCGCGAACCAGCGCTTGAGCTCCGTATTCTGCTGCGGTGTCAGCATGCCCTGCACATCAGCCTGCAGCTGCACTGTCGCCACGTCGACGGCCTTGTTGTACTTGCGAACCGACTCGATCCACTTGTCGTACTTCTCGCCGGTCAGCTTGAGCGCGTCGCCGGTGCCGTGTGAGCAGAGCTGTCCGGTCTTCATCGTCGGGCAGAAGATTTCCGGTACAGCAGCGGGCTGCGTCGATGCCTTCGCCGCCGTCTTGGCATCTGGCTTGGCCGCGGTCGTGGCCGGCATCGGCATCTTCATATTGCCCATGTCGTGCCCGGCCGCCGGCTGCTGCGCGTGCAGCCCCGCCATTGTTACCAGGGTCATCACCACGGCCACCGAGAGCGCGACAATTGCGTGACGTTTCATGATGCAGTCCTCTTCGTGAAATGGTCTGAAGGCTACTTCGACAGTTCCTGGAACAGCTGCGTGACGAATCGCGCCGGGTTCTGGAGACCGGTCTTGTCGAAGTCGGCGGTGACGCCGGCGGCGAGGACCTGCTCCTGCGTTTTCTTGTCCTTGATGAGGGCCGCAACCCTGTCGCGCACGGTGACGATCATGTTGCGCTGGGCGGCCACGGCCTGCCAGGTCACGTTGGGTCCATGCCCAGGAACAATCGTCGTGCGCGGGCTGGCCATGTCGGCGACGATGTTGAGCCCTTCAAGCATCCCGGCGAGCGAGCCGCCGTTGGCGAGATCCATGTTCGGATAGGCGTTGTCGGCGCGGAACAGGTCGCTGGTCATGATGACATCGGCTTTGACGAACTGGACGATCACGTCACCGTCGGTGTGCGCCCGCTGAATCGGGATGATCCGCACTTCTTCGCCGTTCATGCGAAACGTCATCGGCCCCTCAACCGTCATCATCGGCAGGCCGACGGCGGCCGGCAGCGGCCCGCCTTCCCGCGCCGGAAGCGCCAGACGCTTCCGGAGATTCTCGCGCGCGATGAGCGTCACGCCGAGCTTGCCGAAGTTCTCGTCGCCGCTGGTGTGGTCGGCGTGCACGTGGGTGTTCACGAGGAAGCGAATCCGGCCGTCCGGCTGAATCTGCTTGATGGCCGCCACCACCTTGTCGGTCAGTGGGGCAAACTGGGCGTCCACCATGAAGACGCCTTCGGGCCCTGGCAGCACACCGATGGTGCCACTGGGACGACCGTTCGGCGACGGATAGAAGTCCGGACCGAATGCCCGCAGCGTATAGACATTGCCGGCAATCTTTTCGGCCTTAATCTCGACCTTGGAGTAATCGGGGGCGGCGCCGCCGGGGCCCTGCGCGCTGGCGGGAGCCACCGGCAATCCAAGACCGGCAACAAGCATCATCGCGCAGAAAAGACGGGTATTTGAGAACGTCATCGAGACAGCTCCTTCACCTATAAAACGAAACAACCAGATACCGGCGTAGTCTACACCGGGCAGGCGCCTCTCTGCCCCTGCGCCGTGGAGGGCTAATTGCTGGAATTCCTCAGGAAGCCCGTGCTAATTTCTGGGTCCCCGACGAGTGGCAAGGTGAAAGGTGACAATCCAATGAGCATCGGTCGACCAGTCTCGGTACTCCTTCTGACGGCGGCGGCGGCGGTGTCCCTGCTCGCGCAATCGGGCATGGCGCCGGTCAACGACGCGCCGAATCCCTACCAGACGGTGGTCGACTATCTCAAGCTCCCAGCCGGCAGAACCTGGGGCTCCACCGCCGCAGTTGAAATCGACAAGGACGGCAAAAGCGTCTGGGTGGCCGAGCGGTGTGCGGCCCTCAACTATCCGGCGGGGTGCTACGACCCGGCGACCGGCAAGATGTCGACGCTCGATCCGATCCTGAAGTTCGACGCGTCAGGCGCGCTGGTCAAGAGCTTCGGCTCGGGCCTGATGGCCTTTCCGCACGGCATCTACGTCGACCCGGACGGCAACATCTGGGTGACCGACGGCGCCGACAACGCGCCGCGCGCGGCGGCTGGGGCCGGCGCTCCGGACGGACGAGGGGCCGCTCCCCAGGGTGCGCCCGCAGCCCCGAGGCCTGTTGGCGTCGCGGCCGGCGCCACCCTCGGACACCAGGTCTTCAAGTTCAGCCCAGACGGCAAGCTCCTCATGACACTCGGCAAACCCGGCGGTGCCGTCGGTGTCGACGGCTACTTCTACCAGCCGGACGACGTCGTCGTCACCAGCAGCGGCGACATTCTGGTCTCGCAGGGACACGGCGGGGGGCCCTCAGAGATCCTGATCTTCGACAAAACCGGGAAGTACCTCCGCCGCTGGGGAAAGAACGGCTCCGGCCCGGGTGAGTTCGAGTCGCCGCACTCGATGGCGCTCGATTCGAAGGGACGGCTGTTCGTGGGCGACCGCGGCAACAACCGCATTCAGGTCTTCGACGCCAACTACAACTTCATCACCGAGTGGCCGCAGTTCAGCCGGCCGAGCGGCGTCTTCATCGACAAGCACGACATGCTCTACGTCGCGGACTCCGAGTCCATGTCAGTGGCGCGCAATCACGACGGCTGGAAGCGCGGCATCCGCGTCGGCAGCGTCACCGACGGCAAGGTGATCGCATTCATTCCCGACCCGGTCGAAACCGCTCGGGGGTCCAGTGCCGCGGAAGGTGTCGCGGTCGATGCGCAGGGGATCGTGTACGGCGCGGAAGTCGGTCCCCGCCAGGTGAAGCGGTACGTGAAGCCGTAGCACTGTTGCGAAATTACCCGTAGCGGGTCCTGTCGCTGGACAGCCCCACCCGTGCTCGGCCCTGGCGGGCCTGCGGCGCGGGCGGGGCGCCCCGTCCAGCGCCACCCGCGAGTGGTAATTGCACGGTACCCCCGCGAGGACCCGCGTTAGCGATTGGCGTCGTTCGACGTCAACGAGGGATGGGACGCGCGATACTCGGCGAGCCACCGCTCACTCACGTGTCCCATCTGCGCTGAGTCCACAGCCTTCGGCACCAGCCACCAGATGGCGGCGATCACCGCGACGACGGAGAGCACGAGGCCTGGCATGGTGACGTCCTGCACTAGGCCGCCGACCCGTGGCCATTACGCCACGCCCGCATCCGGCTGGCGCGTCCGATCACGGTCGTCCCAGTTCCGCGAGACGGTCCACCGCTTCGCGTCTCAAGCCAGCGGCGTCGCGCGCAATCGCGGGTTCCGACAGGCGGTCGAGGCACGGTACACGCCGGTCGATCGCGGCAATCAGCTCGCACAATTCCGCGATCAGGGTCTGAGGTGTCAGGAAGTCACTTTCGTCGATCTGGGAAACACGCCGCACTGGCGCTGCTTCACGTGGTACACCCGGCAGGAACAGCGTGTCGTGGAGAGCGACGAACGGGAGGGAGCTGTCGACGCGGAGACCCCTAGTGTACTCGATCGACAGACATGGCCATTGGCCTGCGCCTACTTGCGGAAGATCTGACGATACCCGCCAGCAATAAGGGCCGCGGTGTCGGCGAGAATGCGAGGCAGACGCAATCCGCCGGGATAGGCGAGATACCGCGGTTCCCAGGCCGGATTGAATTTTTCCTTGTAGGCGCGCAGACCCTGGAAACTGTACGCCGACTCGCCGTGTTCGTACAAGAACGCCCCCAGCCGATGCCAGAGCGTGGCCACCGGAGAGTCCTCGAAGCCTGACAACGGCGCCATCCCGAGGGCAAACCGCCGATACCCCTGCGCTTTTCCCCAGATCATAAGGTGGACGAGAAGCGCCTCCATGACGCACTTGGGTGCGGCCGCCGAGTACCGCATCAGGTCCAGCGAGATCTCCACCTGCTGCGCGCCGAGCCACATGTTGCTGAAGGCCTCGACCCGGCCCTCGCACTCCACGACCGCCACTGGACAGTGACTGAGGTACGCCTCATCGAAGAATCCCACCGAAAAACCCTTCTCCGCCGCGGCCTTCCCCGCGAGCCACTCGTCGGAGACCGCGCGCAACTGCGCCAGGATCGTCGGCACCTCATCCGCAGAGACGACACGAAACGTGCGACCGTCTTTCTCGAGCCGGCGGACGGCCTGCCGGTGCCGGGCGGAACCGGGCCCATCGAGCGTGAAGGTCTTCAGGTCCACTTTGGCCTCCTCTCCGAGCTTCACGAAGGTCAGGCCGAAGTCGGCATAGCGATGGAGATGGAACGCCCCGATTTCGTAGAACACGGGCACGCCGCCAAAGTCGTCGCAGCGCTGGAGAAACTGCCCGATGAGCGGGGACAGGGCGGCCTCCGGACCGATTGGATCCCCCAGCGCCACCCACGTCCTCCCCTGAACGCCGTACATCACAAAGGCATCGCGTGCGTCGTTGAACAGGAGGGCCTTGTCGCGCAGGTACACAAGATTCGGCGAGGTGGACGTCTGCGCCTCGATGATGCGGCCCGCCAGGGCGATGTCGGCGTCGGAAGGCACGACGGTCTCATGCGGCGCGGGTCCGATCAGTCGCGCCACGCCGACGGTCAGGACGACGACCGCCGCTCCGACCGACGCACGCAGAAATCGTGAGGCCTCGCCGAACAGCTCGAACTGCCACCAGAGCTCGTGCGAGTAGTCGATGTGCTTGAACGCGAAGATGCCGAGCCAGATTGAAGCACCGACCACGCCAACCAGCGCACCAATCCAGGCGCCTGAGAAACGTCCCTCGAAAAAGGCGGCTCGCCGATCGAACGCGGGCCTCGCGCGACGGAGGATCAGGAGCACTGTGAACAGCAGCGTGGCCTCCTCGTAATCGAATCCCTTGAGCAGCGATGCGGCCATGCCGACCACGATGAGCATCGATGACAGGTAATAGGCCGAGTCCAGCCTTCGCGCCAGGCCATGCGACAGCACGAGCAGTCCCGCGCCGGCCACACTGGCGGTGAAGTGCGAGGCTTCGACTACGCCCAGTGGGAGAAGGCGATCCAGGAGATCCAGTCGGCCTGGTGATGCGGGCGTGGCGCCCGAGAGCAGCAGGACCGCGCCGGAGAAGAACGCCAGCACGGCCAGCGCGCGCGGGGTCAGCTGTTCGGTGACCTGGCCGAGCCAGGCGCTCGCGCGCGCCACGCCTTCACGACGCTGACGCGCCTCATCCACGACGAGACCGACGAGGGCCAGGCCGAACGGCAGGAGGTAGTACACGGCGCGATAGACGACCAGGGCTGGCAGCAGCTGCGCGGACGAGAGATAGGGCCTCAGCAGCACCACCATCAACCCCTCGAAGACGCCGATGCCCCCGGGGACGTGGCTCAACATGCCGAGGAGAATCGCGATGAGAAACGATCCGAGAAAGGTGACGAAGGTGAGATCGCTCGGCGGCAGGAGCACGTACAGCACTGCGCCGGCCAGCGCCCAGTCGACCGTCGAGATGAGCAACTGCTGGACGGCCAGGCCCGGGCTCGGTAGCGACAGGGACAACTGCCGGAAGCGAAGCGGTTCCCGCCGCACGATCGTCGCGACCAGATAGGTCACGACGGCCAGCATGAGCATCCACCCGGCCAGCACGACAGGTTGGTTCGGCAGTCCGTGTGCATACGGAAGCGGGCTGAGCACGAGGCTCACACCGCCCAGCGCGCAGAGCCCGAGCCAGAACGTCACGGAATAGCTGAAGACAATCCGCGTGAGCTCTTCCGCCGTCACGCCCCACCGGGAATAGAACCGATATCGCACTGACGCCCCGGACAGCATGGCCAGCCCCACGTTGTGCGAAATCGCATACGCGAGAAACGCGGCGCAAGCCACCTGCCGCATTGGCAGCACTTTGCGGATGTACCGGAAGGCCAGCAGGTCGTATCCGGTGAGGACGATGTAGTTGAGGGCCGTCATCACGAGCGCGACCGCCAGGTGCGACGGGGCCGTCCCGAAGATATCTGTCGTGAGATCGAACCAGCTGACGGACCGCAGTTCGACCCGCAGCACCTCAAGCGCGATGAGAAAGAGCACGAGGCCCGCCACGACGGGGGCCGCGCGCAGCAGTCGTCCCTTCATCGTCTCCGCCATCAGTGGCTCGACACCCGCTCCCTGAGCCAGACGAGCGCCTCTGAGAGGCATCGATCAAATTCCGGCAGGCTGTCGCTGAAACGATGATCCGAGGCGTGAACCACCCACAGCTTCCTGGGCTCACGCGCGACCGCGAAAATCTGCTGAGCGGCCGCCAGCGGCACGAACTCGTCGTCCGTGGAGTGAATGACGGCCAGCGGTGCGGGAGACACGCGATCGATGAGCGACGAGGTGCGGAACGTGGGCTCGTTCGGCACACCGTGCGTCACGTAAATCACGGCGTCCCGCCACCGCCATCCCAGCTCGTTGACGTCAGACAGCCCCAGTGCGAGCACGCCTGCGATCGCGCCACGCGTGTCCGGGTCAGCCGCCGCCATCACCGAGAGCCCCGCGCCCTCGGAAACGCCGATGAGCAGCGGCCGCCCGCTCCCTCCGCGTGCCGCGAACCCCGCGAGTACTTTGTAGTCGCCGGGTTCGTCCTCGGGGCGCAGCGTGGCGCGTCCCGACGTGAAGCTGCTCAGATAGGCCCTCGTGTCGAACCCGATCACGAAGTACCCCTTTGCGGCGAGCAC
>CANJYC010000075.1 GCA_947478985.1 Acidobacteriota bacterium
ACCCTGCTGTTCGTGCTGTTGAATCTGTCGCTGCCGATCACCTTTGGTGCCGTGGCGCCGGTCGCTGCCGTTGTGGCGTTGTCGTACGGCATCCACGCAACGGCGCTGACCTACGCGGCGTTCGTCGTGCGCCAGCTTGTATCGCTCGATGGCCTGCTGCCCGCGTGGGTCAGCCTGCGGATGCTGGCGTGGAGCAGCGGCGTTGCGAGCGGCGCCGTGGCGCTGCTGGTGTGGCTGAATGCGTTCGGCTATCGCACCGCGCTTGGCGAAGAGGCGCTGCCGATGCTGACAGCCGGGGCCGCGGTCCTGGCCGTCGCCGGAGCATTGCTGCTGGCCGTGGCGCTGACGCGCACCTTCGTGCAGCGCGGTCCCGTGGTGGTGGCCGTCACCTACACGCTGCTGGCCCTGACATCGGTCGGGGCGCCGCTCGCACTGCGCGATCGCGTGGTGACGGCACGCGCCGGCCGTCCCATCGGGCCGGGCAGCGGCCCGGCGCTGCTCTCGAGCGCCGCGCCTGGCGCGCCGCGCGTCGTCGTGCTGCTGCTTGACGGTGCATCGCTCGACGTCATCTCTCCGGCCGTGGCTGCCGGGCGCCTGCCGAACTTCGGGCGCATGATCGACGGCGGCGCATCGATGCACCTGGCCACGACGCGACCGACGCAGCCGGAGCCGGTCTGGGCCACCGTGATGACGGGCAAGTGGCCGGCGCACCACCGTGTCAGCAGCGCGGCTGTCTACCGTCCCTTTATCGGCGGGAGGCCACTCGAGATCCTCCCCGATCTGCTGTTCACGCAGGCGCTGGTCCGGTTCGGCCTGCTGGTCGCCGAAGCGCATACGCCGACGAGCGTTCGCGCGACACCGGTCTGGCAGATGTTGACGAGCCATGGGCTGCCGAGCGGCATCATCGGGCTCCCGCTCACGCACCCGGCCGAGCCGCTTCTGGGATTCATGGTGAGCGATCGTCTTCACCGGCGGCTCGATCCGGCGGTGGATCTGGACCAGCGGTCGGCGGTCTACCCGCCAGGGATCGACAACGTCATGTCGCCGCCGCCGGGCGATAGCGGTGGCGCGGCCCCGGCGAGCCCCGAGTCGCTCGCGCTGCTCGCACGGTCCGGTGAGAGCGCCGCGGGCGTGCTGGCGGACAACCTGCACCACGACATTGCGGCCCGACTTGCGGCGCAACAGCCCGTGCACCTGCTCGTCGTGCGCTATGCCGGACTCGATGCGGTGGCGCATCGGTACCTGCGATACGCCACCCCGGAAGCGTTCGGTGACGTATCGGGGCAGGAGCGGCAGCAGTTCGGCCGCGTGCTCGATGACTACTACGGCTATGTCGACACGCTCGTCGGCGACTCGCTGGCCTCGCTTCGCGATGACGACGTGCTGATCGTGGTGTCCGGATTCGGGATGGAGCCGCTCAGTCTCGGCAAGCGGCTCGTCGAGCGGTTCACGGGCAATCCGGAGATCAGCGGATCGCATGAGCGAGCCCCCGACGGTTTCCTGCTCGCGTACGGTCGTGCCGTTTCTCGCGGGCGCCTCGCCCGAGGGGCCATCGTGGACGTGACACCGACGCTGCTCTACTTCCTCGATCAGCCCGTCGGCCGGGACATGGACGGCTTCGCGCGAACGGACCTGTTCGGCGACGCATTCAACGCCCAGCGGACCATCACGTTCATCCCCTCGTACGATATACTCGCACCCGCTCTTTAATCGCGGCCCTGAGAGGCTGCAAAGAGGTACTCATGCCAGTAGTCATGGATGCGGATCGGATTGGCCGCACCCTCACCCGCATCGCCCACGAAATAGTCGAACGGAACAAAGGCGTCGAGGCCCTCGCGCTGGTCGGCGTGCGCACGCGCGGCGTCCACATCGCCCGGCGTCTCGCCCGCACGCTGAAGGAGATCACCGGCGACGACGTCCCCACCGGTGCCCTCGACATCACCCTCTATCGCGACGACCTGATGCGGCACACGGTCGGCCCGCAGCCGCTGGTGCGCAGCACCGAGATCCCGTTCTCCATCGACAACCGCAAGATCCTCCTCGTGGACGACGTGCTCTACACAGGCCGGACCGTGCGCGCGGCACTCGACGCGCTGATCGACTTCGGCCGGCCGGCCTCCATTCAGCTGATCGTGCTCGTGGACCGCGGTCACCGCGAACTGCCGGTCAAGGCCGACTACGTCGGCAAGAACCTGCCGACCCAACTGGAGGAGAGCGTGCAGGTCCGCCTGCAGGAAACCGACGGCGAGGATGAAGTGGTGCTCCGGGAAGGCGGCGCGGCATGAGCGCCCCAGCCACCGCAATCACGGCTCTGCGCAGCCGCCATCTGCTCGGCATTGCCGGCATGACGCCCGAGGAAATCACCCTCGTGCTCGACACCGCCACGGCGATGAAGGAAATCGGTTCGCGCACGGTCAAGAAAGTGCCGGCGCTTCGCGGCAAGACCGTGGTGAATCTCTTCTTCGAGCCGAGCACCCGCACGCGGACCTCGTTCGAGATTGCCGAGAAGCGGTTGAGCGCGGACACGCTGAACGTGGCCATCGGCACGTCCAGCGTGGTGAAGGGCGAAACGCTGGTCGACACGGCCCTCAACATCGAGGCGATGCAGCCCGACATGATCGTGCTGCGTCACTCGTCATCGGGAACGTGTCATCTGCTGTCGCGCATCTGCAAGTCCGCCATCATCAATGCCGGTGACGGCACGCACGAGCACCCGACGCAGGCGCTGCTTGACGCGTTCACGATCCGCGAGCGGAAGCCGACGCTGGCCGGCCTGAAGGTGGCGATCGTGGGCGACCTGCTCCACAGTCGCGTGCTGCGCTCGAACATCCTGCTCCTGACGACCATGGGCGCCGACGTCTGGGTGTGCGGGCCGCCGACGCTCATTCCGGCGGATATCCGCCGCTTCGGCGTCACGGCGACCAGCCGCATCGACGAGGCCGTCGAGGGCGCCGATGTGGTGATGATGCTCCGCATCCAGCTCGAGCGGATGGAAGGCGCCTACTTCCCGTCGCTGCGGGAGTATTTCAATGTGTTCGGCATGACCGAGGCGCGGCTGCGTCTGGCCAAACCGGATGTGCTCATCATGCACCCCGGCCCGATGAACCGCGGCGTCGAGATTGCCTCGGAGGTCGCGGACGGACCCTATTCAGTGATTCTTGACCAGGTGGCCAACGGCGTCGCGGTGCGCATGGCCGTGCTGTACCTGCTGGCTGGCGGAGCGGACCATGAAGAAACTACTTAAGGGCGGGCGCGTCATTGACCCCGTCAACGGGATCGATGGCGAGTACGACGTGCTGATCGACGGCGACCGGATCGCGCGCGTCGGCCGCAATCTGCCTGTGGATGGCGTCACCGTCGTCGAGATGCCACGCGGCTTCGTGATCTGTCCGGGGTTCATCGACATGCACGTGCACCTGCGTGAGCCGGGGCAGGAGCACAAGGAAACGGTGGCCACCGGTACGGCCTCGGCGGTTGCGGGTGGCTTCACCGCGGTCGCGTGCATGCCGAACACGGTTCCGGTCAACGACAACGCCAACGTCACGTCCTACATCCTGGCCAAGGCGGCAGCCGCCAACCTCGCGCGCGTGTACCCGATCGGTGCCGTCTCACGCGGTTCGAAAGGGGAGCTGCTCGCCGACATCGCCGAGCTCCGGCAGGCCGGGTGTGTCGCCATTACCGACGACGGCCATCCCGTGGCGACGGCGCTGCTGCTGCGCCGCGCGCTCGAGTACGCCGGGATGTTCGATATGCCCGTGATCGAGCACTGTGAGGATCCGACGCTCAAAGGGGATGGTGTCGCGCACGAAGGGTTTCATGCCGCCGCCCTCGGGCTGCGCGGCATTCCCGGCGCGTGCGAGGCGCTCGGGGCCGAGCGCGGCATCCTGATGGCGGAACTCACCGGGTCGTCCTTTCACGTCGCGCACATGAGCGCGCGGGCCTCTCTGCGCGCGGTGCGCAAGGGGAAGGAAGCGGGCATCCGCGTGACCTGCGAGGTGGCGCCGCACCACTTCACGCTGACGGATGAGGCGCTCAGCACGCCGATTCCGTACGACACCAACACGAAGATGAATCCCCCGCTGCGCGAGCTGGCCGATCGCGACGCCATGATTCAGGGGATCGTCGACGGCACCGTCGACGTGATCGCCACCGATCATGCGCCCCATCACTACGACGAGAAGAACGTCGAGTTCGATCGCGCCCCGTTCGGCATCGTCGGCCTCGAAACCGCGGTCCCGCTGACCTTCGACCGGCTGGTCCACACGGGCCTCATTCCGCTGTCGAAGATGATCCAGCTCCTGTCGGTGAATCCGGCGAGGGTGCTGCGGATTGCCGGCGGCTCGCTGGCCGAGGGCGCGCTGGCCGACATCACCATCCTGGCCCCGGACATGCCGGTCCGCATCGCCGCGGCGGTGCTCCAGTCGAAGTCGAAGAACACGCCGTTTGACGGATGGGAGCTGCGCGGGGGAGTGGCGGCGACGATCGTCGGTGGCCGCACGGTCTATCTCAATCCCGGCGCGCCGGTCGCGCGCGGGCTGTAACGAGGGCAGGCACACGCATGACGCGCAAGGACGACATCCGCACGAAGGCACTTCAGGAACTCCAGCGCCATGCCGTGCTGATGATGAACGGCCACTTCGATTTCGGTAACGGGTACCACGGCCGCGTGTACCTCAATCCGCACCAGCTCTTCCGCCACCCGTCGACCATCTGGCTCTTCGCACAGGACCTGCTCGAGGTGCTCCCGGGCTCGATCCTCGATGCCGCCGAACTCGTGGCCGGCCCGGTGACCGGCGGGGCACTGCTCGCCCACACGATGGCCGGGCTGCTCGACAGCCGTCGTGACATCACGAAACCGCAAACGCTATTCGCGCCCTTCAACGCCGCCGCGGACGGCGGGCACAGCCTCAGCCGCTTCTACCAGCAGCAGGTGCGGGGCAAGCGGGTGCTCCTGGTTGATGACGTGCGCAACACCGGACAGACGCTGGCGCGCTGCGCTGCGCTGGTGACCGAGGCCGGCGGGACCGTGGTGGCGTCGGCCCAGATCTACGACCGGCTCGAAGCTGTGGTGGATCTCGGTGTGCCGAACGTGGCGCTGGCCGAGTACAAGGCGCCCGAGAACTATCCCGCCGCGCAGTGCCCGATGTGCGAGGCACGCCTGCCAATCACGTCGTTCTGAGAGTGACCTGCGAACTTACACGTAGCGGGGCCTGTCGCTGGACAGCCCCACCCGTGCTCGGCCCTGTCGGGCCTGCGGCGCGGGCGGGGCGCCCCGTCCAGCGCCACCCGCGAGCTGTAAGTTCGCAACCCACGCCAAGCCTCCAGTGAGGGCGTCACCGGCCGGCACCGCAGACCGTTATAATTCGCCTGTGGTCCGGAGCGAGATTGAACAGCACCTGCGCACGTTCTTCGGCTCGATTGAAGACGTCGTGGCCGTTTATCTCTTCGGAAGCGTTGCCCGCGATGCCGCTGGGCCGGGGAGCGACATCGACGTGGGCGTGCTCTATCGCCGGACTCCAGATTCGACGCTGAGCGCCGGTCCCCTAGACCTCGAAGGCGCGCTCGAGCGGCAGTTCGGACAGTCGGTACAGGTCGTCATTCTCAACACGGCGCCGGTTGACCTTCGCTCGAGGGTTCTCCGCGACGGCCGTCTTCTGGTCGACGCCGAGCCGTCCTTGCGACTCCGGTTCGAGGTAGGCACCAGGAACGAGGCCTTCGACCTTGAGCCCATTCTCCGCGAGTACCGTGCGCCGAGGGAACGCACGACATGACCGACGCCGCGCTCCTGGCGAAGAAGCTCGCGCTTGTGGAAACGTGCGTTGCCGAATTGCGCCGGCTCTCGCGACCGGAGGAACTGGCACACGATATTCGTGAACAACGATTTGTGGAGCACACACTCCAGATTGCGATCCAAGCCGCGCTGGATGCCGCGTCCCATGTCGTGTCGGATCAACGCCTCGGTGAGCCGCGAACCAATCGCGAGCTGTTCGACCTGCTGGCGCGAGCCGGCTGGCTCCAAAGCCAACTCGCCGCCACGCTCGAACGGATGGCCGGCTTCCGTAATGTTCTCGTACATGGCTACGACGATGTTGATTTGGACGTCGTGCGCGACGTACTCGAGCACCATCTCGATGATCTGATTCACTTCGTCAGGGCTGTGCGGCTCCGACTCTAGCGAGCGAACCGCTGCCCGAAGCTATCGTTGTTGGCCAACAAAACCTCTGACCAACATTGTGGTTAGTTCATCCGTGGGATGTCCACGCCACGTCACACGGGAGGCGTTCTGACATCGACGATCCGTCCAGGAAGGAGGTGCTCCTGTGACGTCCCACAATGCGGGCAATTGGTCGTGTAGAACGAAGAATACCCAAACGAGCCACCGGCCTCATGCTCAATTTCAATCGGCATTTTGCAGTGCTCGCAAGGCATGGTAACGACAACGGTCGCATCGGGCATCGCCACGTCTACCCTCCATTCACAACTCTTCGCTTCCACTGGAATGCAAAGAACCCCAGCCTTGGCAGCGGCCAGCGATATCGGAATCAGCGGCCGAGTGGTCCCACGCGGAGGAGGCCATGAAGACCGTGAAGTTCACGAACGAGCAGATCGCTCACGCCCTCGGCAAGAGCGAAGGCGTAGTCATAAGGTTGGCTGGACATCCATGAAGAAGTTTTCTACGACGGATTGGACGCAGGCTCGGTGGCAAAGCCATAGGATCATCGAGTCCACGTTGTTCAAGTCCATTTCAAGGATGGCGGCAACTCTGCAATGCATCTTCGCAGTGGCGTAACTGATCCAATCGGCAGAGTCGACTTTGAACAGTTGCAGCGCGTGGAGAAGGTTCCCGTGCAACGCTCGAGGGATTTCGTCGCGTGCATAAATCAGAACTCCCTCATCGTACGCACGATTCGACAGCAAGGCCTCGCGCATGAAGAGCGGCATCTTCTCGTCCTCGGCTGTTGCTTTGTGACACGCTTGGAGAAGTCTGGTTCCGAAGTTGTTTTGATCATCGGCAGACTTTAGTTTTGCCACAAGTCCGGCCGAAAACATGCAGAAGTAGAACACGTTCAATTCTGCGGCAAGGTCACCCGCTTGTTGCTCCGTAACGTTTCCCTTAACCCTTTTGATAAGGGACCCCAGATGCTCTCGCACTGCTATTTGCAGCACAAGGGCGAGCTGCTCTGGATTGGCGTGTGTCTGCTTCTGTGTCTGCTTCCTCAAGCGCGGAAGGGACCACAGAGCTCCAGCGAACACCCCGGCCACGGCTATATCAACTAGCCGCCAGGCGCTCTGCTGAAATCTGAAAATGAATAGCAGATTAAACAGCACCGCAATTCCCGCCATTGTCCAAGCCCACTTGTACTGTCGTGACTTATGTGCCTTCAATGACACGTAGATTGCAGCGCCACACACTATCAGGTGCAGCAGTTGGTAGAAGCCGCCGGACAGGTTGACAGTGCCTGCAACCACCAACAGCGCAGTCGATGCAACCAATGGGGCATTGCTCACAAGAGGCATGGCTAGCTAATCAGCTGCTGACGGAACCGCGACCTAGAGTCTGGGCCCGTGCGAGAGTCTCCAGTTTGAGGAGGAATCGATCCCGTGTTTCGTACTCCTCGTGGTCGCCTAAAGCTTCGTGTCGCCACTTCGCTACGCCTTGAAGCACGATCCGAAAAGCCTTTGCCAAGTCAGTGTGAGCCATCTCTCTGCTTCGCCTCAGTTCAAAATATTCGGAGTCAGCGGACAGTGTTCCTCGATGGTTGCAGGAATGTGATTCCCGCTGCTCGATTCGCCGGTCATGCCGATGCCTCGCTCAGGAATCATCAGGCGTCTCGGCGAAAACCAAAGCC
>CANJYC010000076.1 GCA_947478985.1 Acidobacteriota bacterium
ATGATGCGTTCCTGGCGGGGGAGCTCGATGATTTCGGCGGCCACGCCGGGCGCGCCGACGATTACCACTACCACACGGCGCCGCTCTTTCTCTCGTCCACGGTGGGCGCGACAAAGCCGATCGGCGTGGCGCTCGACGGTTTCGCCATCTATGGCAGCGTCGAGCCCGACGGGTCGGCGATGCGCGCCCTCGATGACTACAACGGTCACGTCGATGCCGCGACGACGTATCACTATCACGGCACGCGCACCTATCCGTACATCAACGGCGGCATGAAGGGTGTGGTGTCGGTCAGCGATCAAGTTGAACCGCAGCCGTCCCTCACGCCGATCCGGCCGGCCGGAACGCCGCTCACCGGCGCGACGATCACGCGGCACGCGGCCACCGGCAGCAATGCGTGGACGCTCGAGTACCAGGTGAGTGGGCGGTCCTACCGCCTCGACTACCGGGTCGACGGCAGCCGCTACACGTTCGTCTTCACCGATCCCTCTGGCGCGACGCGCACGGAGACCTACGGGCGATGATTGGTGGGCGCATGGCCGTCGCGGTGCTGCTGCTCGTCTGCTCGGCGTGTGCCGGTGGCGGAACAGACAGCCAGGTCTCACCGTCGGCGATTGGCGGTGGCGCGGTGAGCCCGGCCTCGCCGCCGACACCCGCAGTAGCGCCTGCGCCAGCGCCCGCACCGGCCCCCGCGGCGGATTCGCACTTCACGCTGACGAGCCCGGCCGGGACTGACGGCAGCACCTTGCCGGCCGAGTACACCTGCGATGGCGGCGGCTCGACGATCGCGCTCGCGTGGTCGAACCCGCCGGCCGGCACGCAGGAGTTCGCGCTGCTGATGTCGACGCTGCCCGGTGACGGGACGACCAAGTGGAACTGGGTGCTCTACGGCATCCCGAAGAGCACCACCGGCCTGGTGCGGAATACGTCCGGCGTCGGCACCCTCGGCGTCGGGAGCGACGGACCGAGCGCCGCTTATCAGCCGCCCTGTTCTCAGGGCCCCGGCGCGAAGCTCTACACGTTCACGCTGTATGCGCTGTCAGCGCCACCTGTCCCGGCGGCGACCCCGGTCACCGGCGCCGTGCTTCGGGGTGCGATATCCTCGATCACGCTTGGTTCGGCGACGCTGAACCTGAGTTACACCCGACCGCGATGACACGCACCACTTTATCCCTGCCGCTGATGGTCCGATCCCGCACGCTGCGCACTCTGGTCCCGATCGTCGGCCTCGCTGTGGCCATCTGGGCATCGCCCTCGATGCCGGCGGCTGGCCTGGAAGAGGCTCTGGCAGGCGGGGAACTCCTCAGCCGGCCGACTGATCACGACATCATGGTGCGGGCGCTGGCCGCCAGGTCTCTCACGGCAGAGGTGGAGTGGGGGACGACGGCGGGCGAATACGACCACACGTCAGCGGCCGTGCACGCCGAGGGCGGCGATCCGTTCGAGATCGTTCTCTCGGGACTCGCGCCCGACACAGACTATGTCTATCGGCTCCGCATCCGTCCAGACGATCAGCCCTCGACGCCGCAGCTCGGGCCTGGCCGGACATTTCACACCCAGCGGCTCGCGGGCTCGCCGTTCACGTTCGTCGTGCAGACCGACTCTCACCTCGACGAGAACTCGAATCCCGAGGTGTACGCGCAGGCGCTGCGCAATGCGCTCGCCGACCACCCCGACTTCATGGTCGACCTGGGCGACACCGCGATGACCGATCGCTGCGTCATTGGCGGCACCGACCTCTGCAGCCGGGACCGTGCGACCGCGTATGAGCAGATCGCGGGCCGGAACGCACTGATGCGGTCCTATTTCGCGCAGGTCGGTCATTCCCTTCCGCTGTTTCTCGTGCTGGGTAACCACGAAGGCGAGGCCGGGTGGATTGAGGACGGCGGCGCCAACAATCTGTCGATCTGGGGTGTGCGCGCGCGGAAGTTCTTCTACGCGAATCCCGAGCCAGATCGGTTCTATTCCGGCAACGGCCGAGAGGACCCGCTCGTCGGTCGCCGCCAGAACTACTACGCGTTCGAGTGGGGCGACGCGCTGTTTGTCGCGCTCGACCCGTTCTCGAACACCACGCGCAAGCCGACGCGGTTCACCGACGCCGACATGTGGAACTGGACGCTTGGCGACGAGCAATACCATTGGCTCGAGCGGACGCTGGCAGAGAGCCGCGCGCGCTTCAAGTTCGTCTTCTCGCATCACATGACCGGCGGCAGCGGTCCCGAGGCGCGCGGGGGTGCGGCCTTTGCGCGCAACTTCGAGTGGGGCGGGCGCAACATCGACGGCTCCTGGGGATTTACCGACCACCGCCCCGGGTGGGCCAAGCCGATCCACCAGTTGCTGGTCGACAACCACGTCACGATCTGGTTTCACGGCCACGATCACGTCTACGTGCAGGAGATGCTGGGCGGCGTCGTGTATCAAGAAGTGCCGCAGCCGAGCACCCGGCGCGCCAGCGCCGCAGACCTTGCCGCTGAATACGGCTACCTTGGCACGTCGGGCGTGAATGCGTTTGCGAGTTCCGGCCACCTGCGCGTCTCGGTGCAGCCGGCCGAGGTGCGCGTCACTTACGTGCGGGCGGTGGCGCCCGGTGAGGAGACGCCACGAGTCCACAATGCCGAGGTCGTGACCAGCTACGTGACCCGATGAAGCGCCTCCCCCTCGTCCTCGTCGTGCTGCTGCTGGCCGGCTTTCGCGCGCACGGCGCCTCCGTGCCCGCCATCACCGAAGTACTCGGTCGGCCCACGCATGACTCGATGACGGTCAACGTCCGCGCGGACGCGGACCTCGAGGTCTACGTTGAATACGGCCGCGAGCCTGGGCATTACGATGCCGCGACGGCGCCGACGACCGTGGCGGCGAACCAGCCGGTCGAGATCGTGATGGGCGATCTGGTCGTGGACGCGCAGTACGTGTACCGGCTGCGCTATCGCGCTCGCGGCTCCTCGGGCGGCTATGACGCTGTTACCGAGCACACGTTCCAGACGCAGCGCGGGCCGGGCTCCACGTTCACGTTTGCGCTGCAGGGGGATTCCCATCCCGAGCGCGCGCGGATCATGTTCAACAGCGACCTGTACGTGCAGACGCTGAAGGCCGTGGCAGCGGAGCGCCCCGACTTCTACCTGACGAGCGGCGACGACTTCAGCGTCGACACGCTCAGGGTGGTCAATGAGGCCACCGTGGCGGAACGCTACACGCTGCAGCTGCCATACCTCGGACTGGTGGGCCAGTCCTCGCCGCTCTTCCTCGTCAACGGTAACCACGAACAGGCCGCACGCTATCTCCTGAACGGGTCCGCCGACAACGTGGCCGTGTGGGCGCAGAATGCACGGAACCGCTATTTCCCGCAGCCGGCGCCGGACGGCTTCTACTCGGGCAACAGCGAGGTAGTGCCGCACATCGGGCTGCTCCGCGACTATTACGCCTGGGAATGGGGCGACGCGCTGTTTGTCGTCATCGATCCGTACTGGTCCTCTCCGGTGGCTGTCGACAACGTCTTTGGGGACGACAGCCAGCGGACCCGGAACCTGTGGGATGTCACCCACGGGGACGCGCAGTACGACTGGCTGAAGCGGACACTCGAGGGGAGCCGCGCGAAGTGGAAGTTCGTGTTCGCGCATCACGTTATGGGCAGCGGGCGCGGTGGGATCGAAGTGGCGGACGATTTCGAGTGGGGTGGCCGGAACAGGAACGGCACGCCGGGATTCGCCCTCAATCGTCCGAGGTGGCCCATGCCGATCCATCAGCTGCTGGTGGCCAACCATGTGACGATCTTCTTTCAGGGGCACGACCACCTGTTTGCCCGGCAGGAGCTCGACGGCGTCGTGTACCAGTCGCTGCCCAACCCGGCAGACGACACCTACACGGCGTTCAACGCCGACGCGTACCTGTCCGGCGACAAGTTCCCGAATTCGGGCTACGTAAAGGTCACGGTGGCGCCCGCGGCCGTCAATGTCGACTACGTGCGGATGTTCCTGCCCAAGGACGAGCGGCCGCCCGACCAGGTCAGCGGCATGGTCCAGTTTTCCTACTCGATTCCGGGCCAGTAGGGCCCTGCTGATCTCCGGGCGTCTCTCGCCCGACGTCTGATAGACTCAAGTTTTGCCGGGCTCCGCGCCCGGCTGGCAGGTGGGCCGCACCGCGGTCCGGACCCTGTGCAACCCCAGCCTGCGAACCGCGTCAGGGCCGGAAGGCAGCAGCGCTAAACATCAGCTGAGGTGTGCGGAGGTGTTCCGGGCCGCGGTGGGGCCCATCCACCAGGTCCATCACGTCCGCCGTATCCACATACCCGATGTCTTACCAGGTCCTCGCGCGCAAGTGGCGCCCGCAGCGGTTCGACGACGTCATCGGACAGCAGGCGGTCACCCGCACGCTGCGGAACGCCCTCGCCAGCGGCCGCATCGCGCAGGCGTTCGTCTTTGCCGGCTCGCGGGGCTGCGGCAAGACGACGACCGCGCGCATCCTGGCCCGCGCCCTCAACTGCCAGCAGGGACCAACGGCCGACCCGTGCGGCACGTGCGACGCCTGCGTCGAGATTGCCCAGGGTCGGGACATCGATGTGCTCGAAATCGACGCCGCCAGCCATACCGGCATCGACAACATCCGCGAGGTGGTCATCGCCGGCCTGTCGATCGCGCCCGTCCGCAATCGCTACAAGGTGTTCATCATCGACGAGGTGCACCAGCTGTCGAGCGCCTCATTCAACGCGCTGCTCAAGTCGATCGAGGAGCCGCCGGCCCACGTCATCTTCATGATGGCGACCACGGAACTGCACAAGATTCCCGACACGATCCTCTCGCGCTCACAGGTCTTCGAGTTCCGCACCATTCCGACCCGGGCGATCGCGCAGCAGCTCAAGACGATAGCGGAGGCCGAGCGGATCGAGGTGCCCGGCGCCGCGCTGGCACTCATCGCGCGCGCCGCCGAGGGGAGCATGCGCGACGCACAGAGCGCCTTCGACCAGGTGATTGCGTTTGCCGGGACGACCATCACCGTCGACGACGTGTCGACGGTGCTCGGGCTCGTCGGTCGCGACCTGCTGTTCGATCTGATCGACGCGGTGGTCGAGGAGGACGGCCCGCGCGCTTTCGCGCTGGCGGACCGGGCTGTTGAATCGGGCTACGACCTGAAGCTCGTCTGCCGCGAACTGTCCCGGGTGATGCGCGACATGATGCTCATCTCGGTCGACCCGGCGCGTGCCGGCGACGGCGAGCTGGCCGAAGGGGAGCGCGAGCGTCTGACGCAGACGGCCCAGCGCTTCTCGCGCGAGGACATCATGCGTGCCTTCGATCTGCTGGCCAGGGCCGAGCAGGACATCCGCATGGCCTCGCATCCGCGCTACCACTTCGAGATGGTGCTGCTGCGCTGGATGCACGTGCGCAAGCTCGTGCCGCTGGCCGATCTGATGGAACAGCTCGGTGGCGCCGCGCCCGCGCGCCCAGGCGCCATCCGCCCCCCGGCGGTGGTGTCGGCGGCGCCCCGTACGGCAGTGGCGCCTCCCCGTCCGAAGATTGTCCCGGCACCACCGAGGCCCAGCGCGGCCCAGACTCCTGTGACGAGCGCGCCACAGAATACCGGCGTCATGTCGAGCGGTAACGGGCTCAAGGATGCGCTGCTGGCCGCGATCAAAGGCGGAAAGCAGATCCTCTACGAGCTGGCCGTTGCGCAGGCGAAGCGAATCGACGTCACCGACGATCGCGTCACGTTCACCTTTACCCCGAATCAGAAGGTCGCGCGCGCGCAGCTCGAACAGAGCCGCGCCTGGGTCGAGGCCACCGTGCTGCGTGTGGCGGGCAGGGCGATGGCGCTCACCATCGTCGAGGACGCCTCCGAGGGCGCCGCCAGTGCCCCGGTGGCACGTCCAGAGCCGGCGCAGGCGCCGGCAGCAGCACCGGCAGCGACGACGCCATCAACGACGCCGTCAACAACGCCGTCAACGACGCCGGCCGGCGGACGCGACCTGAAGGCGGAAGCGATGTCCTCCTCCGCGGTGCAGGCCATGCTCGACGTGTTCCCGGCGGAAATCCGGGACGTGGAGGAGATGTAGGAGCGCATGGATATTCAGAAGATGATGCGGCAGGCGCAGGAGATGCAGCAGCGCCTGCAGAAGCAGATGGCGGAGATGCGCGTCGAGGGGACGGCCGGCGGCGGCGTGGTGACCGTGGCCATCAGCGGCAACAAGGAACTGCTCTCGGTCACCATCGACCCTGAAGTGGTGGCGAAGGACGAAGTGGAGATGCTGCAGGACCTGATTCTCGCGGCGGTCAACGATGCCCATCGCAAGGTCGACGCGCAGCTCGGTCAGCAGATGGACGGGCTGATGGGCGGCCTCAAGATTCCTGGACGCTGATTGTCACTACCTGAACCGATTACCCGCCTGGTCGAGCAGCTGCAGAAGCTGCCCGGCATCGGCGCCAAGGGGGCGCAGCGCCTCGCGTTCCACCTGTTGAAGAGCCCGCGGGAAGAGGCCGAGCGTCTGTGCGAGGCCATCCGGGACGTCAAGGAGCGGATCGCCTACTGCTCGATCTGCAACAACATCACCGATGCGGATCCGTGCATGTACTGCACCGGCCCGACGCGCGACCAGCGGGTCATCTGCGTCGTCGAGGAACCCCAGAACGTCAGCGTCGTTGAGAAGACGCGCGGCTTCCGCGGGACCTATCACGTGCTGATGGGCGTGCTGTCGCCGCTGCAGGGCGTGGGGCCGGAGGAGTTGCGGATCAAGGGACTGCTCGCGCGTGTCGGCAACGGCGAGGTCGACGAGGTGATTCTGGCCACCAATCCGACGGTGGAAGGGGAGGCCACGGCGCTCTACCTGGCGCGGCTGCTCAAGCCGCTCGGGATTCGCGTGACGCGCATCGCCATGGGCATTCCCGTCGGCTCGGATCTGGATTACGCTGACGAGGTCACGATGAGTCGCGCGATGGACGGACGCCGGGACCTGTGAACCGCTGATGCTGCCTGCCACCTACCAGCTGCCCGCCGCGCTCGTGCTCGTGGCCGGCGGCATCGTCTCCTGCTTCTTCGGCTATCGCCTGTTCCGGATCGTCCTGGCGATCTTCGGCTTTATTCTCGGTGCGCTCGCCGCCAGCTCCGTGTTCGGCGTCAGCGACACGACCCCGATGATCGTCGCGGCGCTGGTCGGCGGGCTGGTTGGCGCCGGAATCCTGTTTGCGGCCTACTTCGTCGGCGTGGCGCTGATTGGCGCCGGCCTGGGCGCCACCATCGCCAATCTGTATTTTTCGGCCAGCAACAGCGATCCGCACTATCTTGCCGTTATCTTCTGCGCGATTGCCGGTGCGACGGCGTCGATGTATCTGCAGCGCTATTTCATCATCGTCGGCACCGCGTTCGGCGGCGCCTGGACGCTCATCGTTGGCGTCATGGCGCTCATCGGTGACCGGACGGCCATGGCGGCGGCCGCCGCCGGCGACGTCTGGGTGGCCTACCCGCTGAATCCCGCGCCGGGCCAGCGATGGGTGCCGTATGTGTGGCTCCTGCTGAGCGTGGTGGGCGCCGGCGTGCAGCTGGGGTACACGGGCGGCGAAAAGGGCCGCGTGGGTCGTCGTAAGAAGAAATCCTAGCGACGTGCTAGGATCGTTAGGTTTTACTCCTGCCTGAATTCCTCGGTAGCTCAACGGTAGAGCACCCGGCTGTTAACCGGGGGGTTGCTGGTTCGAATCCAGCCCGAGGAGCCAACTCCTTTCAGTAAGTTTCGGCGACTGCGCGTTATTGCGTGCGCGAAGTGTGGACGAAATTGTGGATA
>CANJYC010000077.1 GCA_947478985.1 Acidobacteriota bacterium
CTCGTGCAGGGGCTGCACATCGCCGGCGTGACGGGCCGCCTGCAGACGTTCGACTTCTCCTTTGACCTCACCAACCAGTACACGTTCTGGTCCGGCACGATCGCGGCGCTGTTCCTGTTTTGTTCCTACTTCGGCACCGACCAGAGCCAGGTGCAGCGGTATCTCACGACGAAGTCGATCGACGAGGCGCGCGACTCGCTGCTGATGAGCGCCTACTGGAAGATTCCACTGCAGGCGCTGGTGCTGCTCATTGGCGTCTTTATCTTCCTGTTCTATCTCTTCACGCCTGCGCCGATGCTGTTCAACACGGTCCACGATCGCGAGATGCGCACAGGACCGCACGCGGCGGAGTATCGGGCGCTTGAGGATCGCTATGACGGCGCCTCCGCGTCGCGCAGTGCGGCGGCGATGACAATGGCGCGGGCAGATACGGCTGACGACAAGACGCTGCTTGCGGCGGCGACCGCGGCGTTCACCGCGCGCGAGCACGAGGTGCAGGCGCTGCGCGGCGAGGCGCTGGCGCTGGTGAGGCAGTCGACCGGCGATGCCTCGTACAACGACGTCAACTACGTCTTCCCGACCTTCATCACCACTTACCTGCCGGTGGGCCTCGTCGGTCTGCTCATTGCGGCTATCTTCGCGGCGGCGATGTCCACCATTTCCGCGGAACTGGCGTCGCTCTCAACCGCAACCGTCATCGACTTCTATCGCCGCTTCGCAGTCAAAGAGGCGAGCGACGCGCACTACCTTCGCGCCTCACGGATTGCCACGGGCTTCTGGGGACTCTTTGCGAGCGCCGTGGCGGTGTGGGCGGCGGAACTCGGCTCGCTCATTGAGGTGGTCAACCGCTTCGGGTCGTTCTTCTACGGATCGATTCTGGGCGTGTTCATGCTCGCCATCGGCTCCCGGCGCGCCACCGGCAACGGCGCATTCATCGGGCTGCTCGCCGGCATGGGAGCGGTGGCCTGGGTGGCCAGCGCCACGAAGGTGGCCTTCCTCTGGCACAACGTCATCGGCGCCGTGGTCGTGGTCGTCGTGGGGACGCTCGTCAGCCTGGTGGATCCGTTCAGGAAGGACGCGAGGCCGTCTTAGGGGCCTCCCGGGCGGACCGGACGCCGTCTCTTTGATCGTGGCCGGTGAACACGCCCAGCAGGTCATCCCTGGGGCTGGAGCGCGCTGAGGCCGATACCGTATTCTGTGCTTCCGGCCCGACACCCAAGGAGACCCCGTTGACTGCTGCCCCTGGCGTCCGTCGTCGTAAAACCGCCTTGCGCCGCGGGTTGGCCGCTTCCGCCGCGTTCGTGGCGGCCCTCTCGGTCACGGCGTCCACCCAGGCGCCGAGTGCCAATTTCAAGCTGGCCAACGGCCTCGGCATGTGGAACACCACTACCGGCGACGTCGACGGCGACGGCGAGGACGAGCTGATCGTCGCCACCCTCGATGGCGGCAAGGTCACCGAGCTGACTTTCAAGACACCGCTGTACATCCTGAGCGTGATCGGGGACAAGGTGGTCGACCGATCGCCCGAGCTCTTCGACACGCCACCCACGTCCTGGAACACAACGCTGACGACGGGCGATTTCGACGGCGACGGCCGGCTCGACTTGCTCCTGTGCGATCGCGGCCGCAATGTCGGTCCGAATCCGCCCCCAGCTGGTGTGCTCATCGACGGCGTGCGCGGCGCGCAGAATGAAGTGCTTCTCAACCGTGACGGCAAGCTGCGCATCGCCGAGGGCTTTCCCCGGATGGTCACGTCGAGCTGGGGATGCAGCGCCGGTGACGTAGATGGATCGGGACGGGCGACGATTGCGTTGATGTCCTGGTACCCGAGGGGACACGACGCCGCATTCACGCTCACCTGGGACGGGGTGTCCCGGTTCATCCAGACGCGGACGCTGCTGCAGGCCCCAATAGGTGGAGTTGGCTGGGGCGCCACGGCCACGGCGGATTTCGACGGGAACGGCTTTGCCGACGTCTCCGGAGGACGGCAGGTGTTCTGGAACGGCCCCGGTCCGTTGACGGGGTCGCAGCCGCTGGCCCAGAGCACCGTCGAGAGAGAGGGCTACACGTTCTGGCGAACGACGCTCGTCGCCGATTTTACGGGCGATGGGCTACCCGATCTGATCAAGTTCAACTGCTTCCCGGAGCCGTCGCTCGCTGAAGGGCGGCTCGCGATGTATACCGGCGACCGCCGGCTGGGTCTCGTCGAGAAGGTCGATGCGTTTCCGGCCACCGCTGCCTACGGCTATAACGATTACGCACAAAGGACGGTGGCGGTTGACCTCAATTTCGACGGTGCGCTCGACATCGCCGGCCTCGGTTGGACCTACGGCGTTGGATGTCAGCCGCGCGCTGCGGGGGAGCTATGCGTGCCCCTGAGCGGCGGCGAGCGGCCGCCGACGGCCGTGTGGCTCAACGACGGTGCCGGCCGCTTTCGTCAGTCGCGCTGGTCGGATCCGATTCAGGCGAGCGCGACGTGCGAGCGGTCGGAAGCGTATTTCCTCCGCACGAGCGACCCAAAACGCTACAACGTGATGTGGGGCGGGTGCGGCGCCGGCTACGTCGGCAGGACCGTCACCGAGTCACGTCCGCTGACCTTCACGCCGTAACCGCCGTTCGTCGCGAGAGTTCAAGTCAGATCGCGCCGTGTCAATGGACTCTGCGCACCTCGAAGCTGGAGCGGACGGGAGAGGCTGGGGCTGTCCAGTGAGATTGCCTAACTTCCTACCGCGGAAGCCGCCGCCGTCGCGGATCGTCACGCGGCGGGCAGCGTCGGCGCATGTGATCTGAACGGCGACGGCCTCGGCGACATTGCCATTCACTGGGAGACGACTGTGCCTTCGCGTTTCTCAACGACGGATCCGGCCATGTCCGTGGCATGGGTTACCGGCCCACGAACGCGTCGGTGACCGTGACGGATCTTGCTCGCGCCATCGGATGCACAGGCTTCTGCTCCATTCGGCCGTTGCTGTTCGATGCCACAGGTGACGGCCAGACCGACCGCGTGCTCATCCACACTGCAGGGTCAGGATGGCACCTGGTAAATTCGTTCCATTATTCGTTCCATCTAATGCAAGTATTCACACAAATCAGGCTATTTATCGGCAGTTAATCGCAGATATAATCGTTCCGTTATGGGCACGATTTCAGCGGAGCTTGGCCGAGGAGTCCTTCCCTCGGCGGATCTTCGTCAGAGGCTCGGAGGTTCCCGCACCACGCTGATGCGGGCCATACAGGAGGCAGGGGACGACGTCATTGCGATCGGCCAAGGCCCTGCAAGGCGTTACGGGTTGCGTCAGACGTGGCCAACCCTGGAGACCTCGCGTTTCCCTGTGTTTCGTGTGCTCGACACCGGAACCGCTCGGTCGGAGGGCGAACTCTTCACGCTGACGGCGCGACAGACCGTTCGCATGCCCGCCGGCACCGTGTCAGACGGGCTTCCGATAGAGATTGCGGATGCGCGTCCATCAGGATTTCTCGGACGACATTTTGCGGCGACGCACGCCGACCTGCGGCTGCCGGCGCGCCTGATCGATTGGTCCGATCATCACGTGCTGCTCGCGATGTCGCGGCGCGGTGAGGACCTGCCCGGCAATCTCATCGTTGGGGACGAGTCGTTTGCCCGCTGGCAGGCGCTCATGAATCCGATCAGGACGCGCGGCGATTATCCTGCTGTCGCCGAGGCCACGATCGCGGGATATCCACCCGGATCATCTGCCGGTGGTGAACGTCCGAAATTCGGAGCCTTCGTCGACGGGCATCACGTGCTCGTCAAATTTGCAGCTCGCGGTGGCCCTGGCGACACGGCGGCCAGACGCTGGTGCGATCTCCTCGTGCTCGAAGCGCTGGCCCTGACCGTAGTGGCGTCGCGACATGTGCGCACTGCCCAAACCCGTCTTATCGAAACGGATTCGCATTACTTTCTCGAGAGTGACCGATTTGATCGCGTCGGACAGCGGGGCCGCGTTGCGGTGTTGAGCCTGGCGGCGGTTCAAGACGATCCCTCGAACCCATGGGCTCGAGCGGCGATCCGCCTCAGAAACGCGGGGCGCCTGTCCAATGACGACGCTCACCACCTTCGGTGGCTGGATGCGTTCGGTGCGCTCATCGCGAATACGGACCGGCATCCGCATAATGTCGCCTTCTTTCCTGACGGCGCGGCTCTACGACTAGCGCCTGCATACGATCAGGTGTCGATGCTTTACGCGCCAACGGCCGATGGCCAGGTGCCGCCTCGAACCTTCTCACCGCCGCACGCGACTGCCGATACGCTGGATGTGTGGGACGACGCCCGCGCTGCAGCGCGTGAGTTCTGGCAGCGGGCCAGTGATGATATGCGGGTGTCCGAAGACCTTCGGACGGTTGCGGTCGGAAACGCGAACGTGTTCCCCAGGTGAGCGCCGCCGTCCACCGGGGAGCGGGTGGACGGCACGCGCGCGGGAGGAGCGAAAAGTAAGTTACCGGCCGCCGGTCTCGCTCGGGTCAAGCTGGAGCAGGACCGGATAGGTCCACTTACGCCCCCACGTGTTGCCCTTCCTGGCAGCGCACGCCGGGTCGCTGGTGTGTTCGGTCACATCGTTGTCCGGGTCGGCCGGACTCTTCATCATCACGTGAATCGCTTCGCTGGGCGTCTTGCTCGTCACGATCAGGTAGAAGTTGTTCTGCGTGCTGTCCGGCGACACGCTGAAGTTCTCACGGCGCGTCACTTCCTCGCACGCTTCCTTTCGGGGATCCTGGTTCAGCACCACCCAGCCCTTGTTGTAGCTGCCCGACTTGCCGAAGCTGTAGTCCACATCGGTTAGAGGATTGTCACCGCTGAGGTAGAGGTTGCGATACACGCCGTCCGGCTTGAACCACGCATAGAGCGTGTAGCGCTCGCCGGGTGTCAGCACGAAGTGGTGGACGCTGATATACGCCTGGCCACTGCCGGCTTCACCCTTGGCCCAGCGCGACCAGAGCTTCTTCGGCGCACTCGTCTGCTGCACCGACGTGGCCGGCGTCTCCAGCCGCAGCTTCTGGTTGAGGGGCAGCCCGCCGCCCGTGTCGGTTCTCGTGCTGGTGGCCGCCGGCTTCGGCGCAGCCGTTTCACTCGGATCGAGTTTCAACAGGAAGGGCTGTGGCCACAGAGTGCCGTAGGTGTTGCCCTTGCGAGCCGCGCACGCCGGGTCGTTGGTATCGCCAGCCACGGCGGCATCCGAGTCAGCCGGTGTCTTCAACGTCACGCCCAACGACTCCCGCGGTGTCCTGCTGGTCATCACCAGGTACAGATAGCTGTGCTCGCTATCGGGGGCGATGGTCAGGTTGTAGCGGCGCGTGACGGTGGGGCAGTTCTCCTTCGACGGCTGCTGCCCCAATGCCACGAACATCGTGGTGTAGCCGCTCGACTTGCCGTAGGTGTAGTCCACATCCGTCAGCGGGTTATCGCCCACCACGTAGAAGTTCCGGTAGATGCCATCGGGCTTGAAGTGACCGTAGAGCGTGTACTTCTGTCCCGGCGTCACGGTGAACCGGTAGATGCCGACGTAGACCTCCGGGAAGTCCCTGCCCCAGCGCGACCAGAGCTTCTTTGGCGCGCCGGCAGCGGTGAGGCGTTCGGACGAACTCTGTAGCGTGGCCTGCTGGTTGAGGGGAAGATCGGCGACAGGGGCAACCTGCGCTGCCGCGACGCCCGCCGACAGAAGAATTGCGAGAAACAGGACAGTCTTCACAACGCACCTCCAGAGCGCGCCGCTTGCCGCTCGGGAGGGGTTTGTGCAAGAGCGGATCCATGCGTGGGCCAGCGAACGCCGGGTATCTTCGCGCTGGCCAGGTGCGCACGACGGGAATATTCCCCGTCGCCACGCATTCGTAGGCAGAACTCGAACGCGAACAGCGGCTGCCGTCACTCAACCTTGATTCGCCTCACGGTGCCGTGACGGCGGGCGTCGAGTTTGCAGGAGTTTCGACCGGAGCTTCCCTTCATGCAAAGAGAGTTGTCCTCGTCGCGGTGTGTTCGTGTCCTCCTGATCGCTTGCACCCTCGGCGTCAGCACCACCATTGCTGCTCAGGCCCCCGCCCCCACGCGCTCCGTCAAGGACGGTGTCTATGCGGCAGCGCAGGCCCGGCGAGGCGGCGCCTTGTTCGAGGAGAAGTGCACCAACTGTCACGCTCTGCGCATATGGGGCCAGGAGTGGCCGGGAAAGAGCGTCTTTGAGGTCTACGACATGATCCGGAACTTCATGCCCGAGGACAATCCCGGCTCGCTCAGCCCACAACAGACCCGCGACGTCGTCGCCTACATCCTGCAGGCGAACAAAATTCCCGCGGGGAAGAAGGAGCTGCCGGCGGTCGATGACGAGCTGAAGGACCTCCGCCTTGAGCTGCCGTAGCACTGCCGAGGCAGACAATTGTGCGGCGCTATGGGGCACGTATCGACAAGGTCGTCGCTCCGCGATCTGCTGTCTGGTTCTGACCGCCAACCCCACTGGCGAATTCGCGTAGCAGTCGGTGATGAAAGGCTTCGTGATTGAAGCCGTGATAGGCCTGTTCTTACGTAATTGGCGTCATTCATGGAGCCGCCGCTTTGTCGGCAATCAGGCGCTTCCGGCCTGGTTTCCTAATGAATTCAGGTATCCCCGGCGCCCTCCCCGGGGGCCGACACGTGGCGCGCCAGTTGCTCTTGTCCTCCCTACCGATGTCTTCCCATTCCACTGATGCAGCAGGGCGGCGCGCATGGCGCTGACACGACGACTCTTTCTGGAACGGCTGGCGGGCAGCACAGGCGCGGCGATGACCTACGAGGCCATGGCGGTGCTCGGGCTGCTTGCGATCCCTGAGCCCGCGCGCGCCTTCCAGCTGACGGGTCCGGCGCCAGCGGGCGCGGATGTCCTCATTCTCGGTGCCGGCCTCGCGGGCATGAGCACGGCGTACGAACTCGGCAAGCTGGGATACAAGTGCACGATTCTCGAAGCACGCACTCGCCCGGGTGGCCGCTGCCACACGATCCGCAAGGGCACGGTCAGTGAGGAAGAAGGTTCGACGCAGACCGCCGCCTTTGACGAAGGCATGTACTTCAATCCGGGACCGATGCGCATCCCGCATCACCACTCGACCACCCTCGGCTACGCCAAGGAATTGGGCGTGCCGGTTGAAGTGTTCATCGACGACAACGTGAACGCCTATGTCCACAAGACCGGTGAGGCTGGCGCCAAGGACGTCAAGTATCGCCGCCGCGAAGTCGAGACGGATATCACCGGCTACACGTCGGAACTACTGGCCAAGGCGCTGACGCCGGCCGCGCTCGGCGCGAAGATGACGAAGGCCGACGCCGACGCGCTCATCACCTATCTGAAGAAGAACGGTGCGCTCGACGGCACCAACAAGTACTCGGGGACCACGCGGCGCGGGTACAAGACGGTGCCGGGCGCGGGTCTCGCTGCCGGCGACCCGTCCACGCCGATCCCGCTGCATGACCTGCTCGGCTCCAAGACGGCCCTCTACCTGCAGACCGAATACCTGCACGGCTCGCCCATGTTTCAGATCGTCGGTGGCACCGACCGTCTCGCCGCGGGCTTTGCCTCGAAGGTGGGCGACAC
>CANJYC010000078.1 GCA_947478985.1 Acidobacteriota bacterium
CGCGGACCGTCAACTGGGGGTCGTCAATCAGCACGGTCTCCGAACCGACTGCGATCGCATCGACTTGTGCCCGCATCGTGTGCGCGTGACGCAGCGCCGATCGTGACGTCAGCGGCGTGCGCACGCCGCGTGCCGCCGCGATCCGGCCGTCGAGGCTCGTCGCGGCCTTGAGAATCACGAAGGGACGCCCTTCAGCCACCGACGTGAGGAAGGGCTGATTCAACCGCGCGGCAGCCTCGCGCTCGACGCCGACGTCGACCACGATGCCGTGCGCCCGCAACTGGGCGAACCCGCGCCCCTGGACGAGCGGATTGGGGTCCTCCATCGCCGCGACCACACGCGTGATACCGGCGGCAATAATCTGATCCGTGCATGGCCCCGTCCGTCCGACATGGGCGCACGGCTCCAGTGTGCAGTACATGGTGGCGCCACGGGCGCGTGCGCCCGCCTCCATCAGCGCGTGCACCTCCGCGTGCGGCTCGCCCGCGCGCTCGTGCGCGCCATCGCCCAGCACGGCGCCGTCCGGGTCGACCACACAGGCACCGACGATCGGATTGGGCATGGTTCGACCCAGGCCACGCCGTGCGTGCGCCAACGCCCGCCGCATCCATCGCGAGTCGTCTACCACTTCTCCTGAAACAGCGCATCGACGTATTCCTGCGCTGAAAACGGGATCAGATCGTCGATCCCCTCGCCCACTCCGACATACCGGATCGGCAGCTTCAGATCGTGTGCAATGGCTACGGCAACACCGCCCTTCGCCGTGCCATCCAGCTTGGTCAACACGATGCCGGTGACACCTGCGACGCTCGTGAACTCGCGCGCCTGCTGCAGACCGTTCTGTCCCACCGTCGCGTCGAGCACCAGCAGCACTTCGTGCGGCGCACCGTCCGCGGCACGCGCGGCCACGCGCTTGATCTTGTCGAGCTCGTTCATCAGATTGACCCGGTTGTGCAGGCGCCCGGCCGTATCGACGAGCACGGGATTCCGCCCCTTCGCCTTGCCCGACTGGATCGCATCGAAGACGACGGCGGCCGGGTCGGCACCTTCCTTGGCGCGCACGATATCCACGTGCGCCCGTGTTGCCCAGATTTCCAGCTGCTCCACGGCTGCCGCCCGGAAGGTATCGGCGGCACACACGAGCGGATCCTGGCCCTGCGACTTGAGGAGGTTCGCCAGCTTGCCGACCGTTGTCGTCTTCCCCGTGCCGTTCACGCCAACGATGAGGATGACGTGCGGGCGATGTCCCTCGGCCGCGGCGACCCTCTTCGCCGCGTCGGCATCGACGGCCTCGAAGATCGCTCGGATCTCTTCCCTCACCAGCGCGCGGAGGCTTTCCCCTTTGCGGGCCCGATCACGGACTGAGAGCACGATCCGCGCGGTGGCCGGGACTCCGACGTCCGCCGACAGCAGCAACTCCTCGAGCGCTTCGACCGTATCGATATCAACAGGCCGGGTGCGTCCATCCGCGCTGTCCGCCTTGGCGACCAGTTCCTCGAAGCGGCCGACCAGCTGCTGCTTCGTGCGCGCGAGGCCGTCACGAAGCTTGTCAAAAAATCCCACTGCCACTCCCGAAGCCAGACGAATCCGGCTGTATCCAATACGGAGAATTGAGAACCGGTCTGATTATCCCGCTTCGGCGCGCTGGGGGCGGAGCATCAGCTCGTAGAGGGCCGCGCGCGCGTCCTTGCGCCCCGCGAGCAGTTCACTTACTTGTGCGGCGATCGGGAGTTCGACGCCGTACCGCTGGCCGAGCGCCAACGCCGCTTCCGTGGTGCGCACGCCCTCTGCCACCATCTTCATCCCTGCCAGCACCTCGGGCAGCGGGCGCCCGTGGGCCAGCTCGGCGCCGACATGACGATTGCGGCTCAAGGAGCCGGTGCACGTCAGCACGAGATCGCCCAGCCCGGCCAGCCCGGCCAGTGTCTCGCGCTGTGCGCCGGCCGCGCACGCAATGCGCGTGATTTCGGCCAGCCCCCGCGTCACCAGCCCCGCCAGCGCGTTGTGCCCCAGCCCCAGTCCTTCGACGACACCAGCGGCGATGGCGATGACGTTCTTCAGCGCGCCGCCGATTTCGACGCCGACGAGGTCGTGAGTGCCATACAGCCGGAAATGCGGCGCACGGAATTCGGCCTGCACTTCCTCGACAATGGCCGAGTCCTGCGACGCCACGGACACCGCCGTCGGCAATTGCCGCGCAAACTCCGCCGCAAAGCTCGGTCCAGACAGCACGGCCATACGCGCGGAGCGCCCCAGTTCCTGTTCGAGAATTTCAGAGATGCGCAGGAGGGAATCCTGCTCAAGGCCTTTCGTCGCGCTGACGATGGTCGCGCCCCGCGCGATATGCGGCGCTGCCTGCCTGATCACCTCGCGCGTCCCGTGCGAGGGTACGGCCGCCACGATGAATTCGGTGCCGCGCAACGCGTCCGCCAGATCCGCGGTGACACGCAGCCCGGCCGGAAAGGTAATGTCGGGCAGATAGACCGCATTGGCCCGTCGCGCCTGCACATCCGCGGCAAAGCCGGGGTCGCGTGCCCATAGACACGTCTGGTGTCCCGCCCGAGCCAGGTGCACGGCCAATGCCGTGCCCCAGCCTCCCGCCCCAAGTACCGCTACGCTTCGAATAACGCCTCCTGCACCAACGGGCCGACGGCCCGCCTAGAACAATCGCTGCCCGACACGCCGCTCTGTCCCCGCCAGCAACCGGCCCAGGTTTGCGCGGTGGCGGTGCACGATGATGAGCGCCGACACCACCGCTCCGACAGCGACCACCGGCCGGACCTCGCTGGCTGCGGCAGCCACCGCCAGCGCGATCGCCGCGGCCATTGAGCCCACCGAGATGTAGCGAGTCACCCAGACGGCCAGCAGGAATACGCCGGTCGCAATGCTGAGCGCCAGCGGGGCCAGCACCGCGAACACGCCGGCTGCCGTAGCCACCCCTTTGCCGCCACGAAAACCAAGCCACACCGGATAGATGTGCCCGATGACCGAGGCGACGCCCGCCGCCATCGGCGTGGCCGGACCTGTGGTCAATCGCTGCGCCACGATGACAGCCAGGCACCCCTTCGCGGCATCGAGCCCCATCGCGACCACGGCGGTCGTGACGCCGCTCGTGCGCAGGACGTTGGTCGCACCCACATTCCCGCTCCCGACCCGCCGCAAGTCCACCCCTCGGCGACGCGCCAGCAGGAAGGCAAACGGCACCGACCCCACGAGGTAGGCAAGCGTGACGGCGATGATTTCTTCCATGGTCCTGAGTTCGTGTACGAGCCGGCTCCACGAGCGTGGTCAGCCGCCCCTGACGCCCTTCACAGTGTAATCGCGGCCACGCGTGCGCGCCGTCCCGGAGCTACGGTTCCTGCAACAGGCGCCGCACCATGTCGAGTGCCGCCTGCGATGCCTGAAACTTGACCATGTCGCGCCCGCCGGTGAAGCGGAATACGCGCGACCGGATGACATGCGGGGTCACCACCGCAATCGCCACGGTTCCCACGGGCTTCGCCGGCGAACCACCATCAGGACCGGCGATGCCCGTCACGCCGATGGCCACCTCGGAGCCCGCGCGATCCCGCATCCCCTGCGCCATCGCGCGTGCGACCGGTTCGCTGACGGCACCGTGTTCCTCGATCATCGCCGCCGGGACACCGAGCAGTGACGTCTTCGACTCGTTCGAATAGGTGACCACGGCCTGCGCGACATACCGCGAACTACCAGGCACGTCGGTCAATCGGGAGGTCGTCAACCCGCCGGTGCATGACTCCGCCACGGCAACGGTCAGCCCCTGCTCCACCAGCAAACGGCCGACCACCTCCTCGAGAGGACGCCCATCCGTGCTGTAGACGTCGGCACCAATGGCCGCCGAGACGTCCGCCGTCGCAGCGGCAAGCGCGGCCTCCGCAGCCCCCGCATCAGTGGCACGCGCCGACAACTGCAATTCGACCTGCCCGAGTGAGGCCAGTATCGTGGCCGCAATCGGAATCGGCGCTACGGCCCAATCCGCGTAGAGTCCCCGCACAGCTTCCTCGGTGTGCGACTCACTGCGGCCCGTGATCCGGATGACGCGGCGGACGATCGACAGGCCGGGCCCACGGTCGCGCAAGGGTCCTTCGCTGAGCCCGCGCAGCATCGGCTGAAGCTCCCGCGGCGGTCCCGGCAGGAGCACCACCACACGGCCTGCGCGCTCAAGCCACAGTCCGGGGGCACTGCCGTGTGCGTTCTCGATCACCGTGGCGCCGACCGGCACCATCGCCTGCCGTCTGTTGATCTCCGGCATCGGAAGCCCCCGATTGCTGAACCGGCTGCGAATGCGCTCTGTCATGGCGGCGTCTTCGGCCAGCGTGAGACCAAGTACCTCGGCGACGACCTCGCGCGTGACGTCGTCATCGGTGGGCCCGAGGCCACCGGTGCACACGACGAGCTCCACCCGGCTCAGCATCATCGTGACCGCCCGCGCCAACTCATCACGATCGTCGCCGACCACCATCTTGAGGGCCACCTCGATACCAAGGCGGTTGAGCTGTTCGGTCACGAACAGCGAGTTGGTGTCGAGGCGGGACGGCGTGAGCATCTCGCTGCCGACCGCCAGGATGGCGGCGCGCGAGAGCCGTGTCACGTGAGTTGCCCGGGCCACAGCCAGATAAGGCCGTGCATCAGCAGGTTGCCGTAGAGCGCCGCCATCCCGTCGTCGGCCATCACGCCGAGCCCGCCGGGAAGCCGTTCAAAGCGCCCGGCCGGCCATGGCTTGACCACGTCGAGCACGCGAAAAATGAGAAAGCCGACAATCGCCCCAGTCAGGTTTACCGGGATCAAGGCCAGCGTCATGAGCATGCCCACGACCTCGTCGAGCACCACGGGGCCAGGGTCGGTCCCGCCGAGACACTGCTCCGCCGCGGACGCCGCCCAGATCCCGATGGCGAAGAGCAGGCCGATGACGCTGAGCTCCACCGCCGCCGACCCGGTGCTTCGAACGGCCACATAAACAGCGAGGCCGGCTGCCGACCCGAACGTCCCGGGCGCAATCGGCACGAAGCCCAGGTAGCCGAACGTGGCAATAAACAGACCGATACGCTGCATCCTTGTGGGTCCTTCCCGGCTCTCCGGCCGATGGGCGAATGGGCTCAGACGGAGCGCAGCGCGACCACGCGCGTATGCGCCACGCGATCGTGGAAGGCGCGATGTTCCGAATCGAAGAACGCGGGAATGAATCCGAGACCGAGCACGGCCGAGCCGAGTCCGGCGAGCGTCCGCCGGATGGCGCACTCGGCGTCGACGGCTGCATCGCTGTCGCCAACGACGCGAATGCTGACGGCCATCTTGCCGATGGTCTGTCCGCCGACCGCCGTGAACGCGCAGAAATACGCGAACTTCACGAGCACGAGAAATGTGAGCAGCGGCGCAAGGGGCAACATCCCCCACGCCTCGAACGACAGGCCCGCCATGCGCAACGTCAGGTAAATCACTGTGGCATCGACCGAGCAGAGGATCGTGTGGTCGATGAGCGCAGCACCCACACGCGGACCAGCGGCGCTGACGCCCCCATGGCGGTGATGCGGCACGCCGGCGTGCCTGGGGCGCGCAGCCGGCACCGCGTCACGCAGATGCCGTTCCGGCTCTGGCGTGCCCTCGTCAGCAAACTGCAGCACCGGGTCCTCGTCCCGCATGGACGGCCTCGGCACTGCCCGCAGGCGTGGAATCTCCGGCGTCTTGCGCACCGCCAGCGGCGGGCGCGGGGACGCCGGCAGCTTGATCAACGGCTCGTCATCGGCCTCGTCCCCGGCAGGCCGGAACAGCGGCAACCGCGCATCGGTCTCGCGCCGCTCGTCGCGGGTGACCGTGTGGCCAAGGGACGTTGGCGTCCGGGTGGGCGGCGTCTGCATACGCGCCGGCGCATCCACGACGGATGGAGTTACTGACCCGTCCATGCGATCCGGCCAGTTGCGCGTCTCCGGCATCAGCGCGGCCGGCCCGTGCAGCGGCAGGTCACGATCGCCCGCTTCGGTGACGAGCGAGAAGTCGTAGCCGCAGTTCTTACAGCGATCGCCGGTGTCGAATCCCAGGTAGTCGCACTTCGGACACTTCATTGCGCAACTCCACTGCGGGCCGGCACGGCCGCGACCACGGTTCCCTGGAGCAACGAGTGCTGCACCTCGACGCGAAGACGATCGGCATCGCCACGCAGGGGATCCGCGAGCGCGATGCGGTCCAGCGTCCGAAGGGCATCCCGAAGGTGACCATCCGCATAGAGGACACGCGCGCGGGCAAGCATCATCTCTGACGGGCGCACCACCGGCAGCGGCTCGACAGCGGCACGTTCACTCTGCGCTCCCGACGGCGAGCCAGGTTCCGTAAACCACGACACCAGAGACAGCGTCGCCAGCAGCACGGCGGCCGCAGCCAGCGCGCTCACGACCACGGTCGGGGTCCATCCCTGCGCCGGGCGTGGGGACGAAGCGGATTCCGGCCTCGGCGCGCTCCGGCGTGGAAGCTGTCCAACCGGAGGACTGACTGATTCGGGAACGCTGACGCGACTCAGGCGATCGAGGAACATCAACGCCGTGTCGCTCGGTCCGCCCTGCTCGACAGCACGCGTCAGCAGTTCACGCGCGGTGGTGGTGTCGCCTGCGTTGTAGGCATCGATTCCGGTGTGGACGAGTTCCTCGCACTCACGCTGGCGCTCGGCAATCGCGCTGCGGGCACGTTCAATATAGGCACGGGCGCGACCGTGTGCCCGCTCCAGAAACACGACGCGCGTCCAGATGTTGATCGCGTGCTGGTACTGGCCCGCGAAGTACTGATCGAGACCCGAGAGCAGAAGCTGCTCGATTCGGGCCTCACGGTCCGCCTCAGCGGACTCGGTGGCCGCGCTGGCTGGTAACGAATCGGACATCAGGATCGATGCAAGTGGAGATGAACACAGGGATTATCGGCGAAGGCGATAGCAAAGGGCAAGGTGAAGTACCGTAGCGTGCGTGGCGCTCATCGAGTGCATCCCCAACGTCAGCGAAGGCCGACGGCGCGACGTCATCGACCACATCGTGGAAGCCGTGCGTGCGGTCGCCGGGGTACACCTGCTCGACGTCTCCTCCGACTGCTCACACAACCGATCGGTGCTGACCTTCACAGGCGCTGCGGCCCCGCTGCAGGCGGCCGTCCTGGCGCTCTTCGAGGCGGCCATCGCCACGATCGACCTTCGCGCCCACACCGGCGAACACCCTCGTCTCGGCGCCGTGGACGTGGTGCCGTTCGTTCCACTTGAAGGCGCGACAATGGCGGACTGCGTGACCCTGGCGAGGAGCACAGCCGCCGCCGTCGCCCGGCGATTCGCGCTGCCGGTGTTCCTCTACGAGGAGGCCGCCGCCACGCCAGCGCGGCGCCGTCTCGAGAACATCAGGCGTGGCCAGTTCGAGGGACTCGCGGCAA
>CANJYC010000079.1 GCA_947478985.1 Acidobacteriota bacterium
CGCTCCCTCCCTCACCGTGGACCAGGACGATGATGGGCGTATCGAGCGCGGCCATCTCGCGCAGGTTGAACGCGATGGCCTCAGAGATGCCGCGCTCTTCCGACTCCACTCCCGGATACGCAGCCGGCGTATCGACGAAGGCAATCACCGGACGCTGGAACTTCTCCGCGAGCTTCATCGCACGCAGGGCCTTTCGGTAGCCCTCGGGCTTGGCGTAGCCGAAGTTGCGGTAGACACGGTCCTTGGTGTCGCCGCCGCTCCCCTTGTGGTGTCCCACGACGAGCACCGGGTCGCCCTTGTAGTCCGCGAACCCGGTCACGATCGCGTGGTCATCCGCAAAGCGCCGATCCCCGGCAATCTCGGTGAAGCCGGTGAACAGGCGGTTCACGTAGTCGAGCACCGTCGGCCGGTTCGTGTGGCGGGCCACGAGCACCCGCTGCCACGGCGTCAGGGTCTTATAGATCTCCCCGCGGATCTCGTCGACGCGGCGATTGAGGCTGTCGATGGACCTTTGCCGCTCCGGCGAGCGCGGGAGCATCGAGAGGGCCTCGACCTCCTTCAGCAGCAGGGCCACCGGTTCCTCGAATTCGAGCGTATCAGGAGGCATGGGCCGACAACCTCAACGCAGGCGTACCGATCCGGCTCCACATATCTTCTCCACCTCGGAAACAAGGCGCTCCGACGGACGCACGCGGACACCGCTGACATCAGCGGTCACGCGCACGTGGCGGTCGCGCTCCTCGAGGACAAACGCCACGCGCCGGTCCCCTTTGTGCTGAGCAAACAGATCCCAGAGCTTCTCAAACGTGGCACGGTCGTGCGGCGGCGTCGACAACCGGATCGCCACCGCGGTCGCCAGCTTCTCCCGCACCATCTCGATCGGGACGATCTCCGATGCGATGATACGCGCCGACTCGGCGTCCTTCTCGAACTTGCCTTTGACGACCACCATCTTGCCATTCTCGCCAAGGTGGCCGTACTGCTTGAAGGTCTCGGGAAAGACCACGACCTCGAGGCTGCCGTCCTTGTCGTCGAGCATGAAGACCGACATCCGGTCGCCCTTGCGCGTCTTGAGCGGACGCAGGGCTGACACAATGCCGCCGATGCTGATCTCGTCAGCCCCGCGCGCGTTGCGGGCGCTCCGCCAGTCGGCGCCCGAGCCTTTACCATTGCCGGCAGCCACAACCGGGGCGGCCACCGCCACGCGCAATTCCTCCTCGACGGCCGCGTCGGCGGACTCCGGCTCCTTCTTCAGACCGAGGTCGGCAATCGACTTCGCGCCGTACTCCTTGAGGTCAGCGGCCCATCGATCGATCGGGTGGCCGGTGAGGAACAGCCCGAGCGTATCCTTCTCGAAGTTCAGCAGCTCAATCTCGGTCCAGGGCGGCACATCCGGGAGCGGGACCACCGAGGCCGTTGCCCCCTCGCTCTCGCCACCAAACAGATCGGTCTGCCCGAGATCCTTGTCACGCTGCGTCCGCGCGCCATGCTCACATGCGCTTTCGATAGCGGCGAACAGCCGCGACCGGAGGCGTGCCAGCGTGCCGATCGTGTTTCCCCCGTGCGACGGCGCGGGCGCCGGGTCCAGCGAATCGCACGCGCCCGACTTGACCAGCGCTTCGAACACCCGCTTGTTGGCGAGCCGCATATCCAGGATTTCGCACAGCGCGTGCAGCGAGGCGACGCGGCCGCCCATCTGGGAGCGCGCGTCGAGAATGGACCGAATCGCTCCCTCGCCGAGCCCCTTGATGGCGGTCAGACCGAACCGGACGCCGCGTCCCGGCTCCACCGAGAAGTTCAACTGGCTCTCGTTGATATCCGGCGGCAGCACCGGGATCCCGCGCTCGCGGCACTCGCCCATGTACGTGGCCAGCTTGTCGGTATTCTGCGACTCGGTCGTGAGCAGCGCGGCCGCAAAGTGCCACGGGAAGTTCGCCTTGAGATACGCCGTCTGATAGGCGAGGAACGCGTAGGCCGTCGAGTGCGACTTGTTGAAGCCGTACCCGGCGAAGTACTCCATCAGATCGAATATCTTGGTCGCCTTCTTCTCGTTGATCGCCTTGGCGCGCGCGCCGGCCATGAAGGCCTCGCGCTGCTTCGCCATGACCTTGGGATCCTTCTTGCCCATGGCCTTGCGCAGCATGTCGGCCTGTCCGAGCGAGAACCCGCCGAGCGCCTGGGCAATACGCATCACCTGTTCCTGATAGGCGATGACGCCGTACGTGTCGGCCAGGATCGGCTCGAGCTGTGGCAGCTCGTACTTGATCTCCTTGGTGCCCTGCTTGCGGGCGATGAAGTCGTCGACCATGCCCGACTTCAGCGGGCCCGGGCGGTAGAGCGCGTTGAGGGCGATCAGGTCGTCGAGCCGCTCGGGCTTCGCCTTGCGCAGCAGTTCGCGCATCCCCGAGCTTTCAAACTGGAAGATGCCGTAGGCCGCGCCCTCGCAGAACACCTTGTAGGTCTTCGGGTCGTTCAGCGGCACGGCATCGATGTCGATGGTGAGGCCTTCGGTCCGCTTGATCTCGGCGAGACAGTCCTGGATGAGCGTCAGCGTGCTCAGCCCGAGGAAGTCCATCTTGAGGAGACCGACCCGCTCGACCTCCTTCATGTTCCACTGCGTGGTGATTTCGTCGCGCTGCCCCTTGTAGAGCGGTGCGTAGTCGGTGATCGGCCCTGGTGCGATGACGACACCGGCGGCGTGCACCGAGGCGTGCCGTGACATCCCCTCGAGGCGGCGGCCGATGTCGAGCACCTCCTGCACCTTTGGATCCTTCGCCGCCATGTCCTTGAGGACCGGATTCTCGGCGAGCGCCTTGTCGAGCGTCATGTCGAGCGTCGGGGGGATCTGCTTGGTAATCCGGTCGACGTCCGCATACGACATCTCGAGCACGCGGCCGACGTCCCGCACCACGGCCTTCGCCTTCATCGTCCCGAAGGTGATGATCTGCGCCACGTTCTCACGGCCGTACTTCCGCGTCACGTAGTCGATGACCTCGCCGCGGCGCCGCTCGCAGAAGTCGACGTCGATGTCGGGCAGCGACACGCGCTCGGGATTCAGGAAGCGCTCGAAGAGCAGGTCGAAGTCGATCGGGTCGACGTCGGTAATCCGCATGGCCCACGCCACGAGCGAGCCGGCCGCGGAGCCGCGACCGGGCCCCACGGGAATCCCCTCCTCACGGGCGTAACGGATGAAGTCCCAGACGATGAGGAAGTAGCCGACGTACCCCATCTGCTTGATCATCGCCAGCTCGTACTCGAGCCGCTTGGGGTACTCCTCGAGGCTGTGCCGAAGCGAGCCGGTCGCATTGAGCTGCTGCAGACGCGTCATCCGCTGCGCGAAGCCTTCGCGGGCGACGTGCTCGAAGTACTGATCGAGGGTGTACCCGTCCGGCACGCCGAACGACGGCAGATGATTCTGCCCCTTCGGAATCGTGACGTTGCAGCGCTCCGCGATGAGCATCGTGTTCTTCAGCGCGTCGAGGTGGTCCTTGAACACGCCGGCCATCTGTTCGGCCGTCTTCAGGAAGAACTGATCGCCCGTATAGCGCATCCGCTGCGCATCGTTGACGGTCTTGCCCGTACCGATGCACAGCAGGATGTCGTGCGGCTGGGAATCGCCCTGCCGCAGGTAGTGCACATCGTTGGTCGCCACGAGCGGCAGGTTCAATTCCCTCGCCAGCGGCAGGAGCCCCTTGTTGACGATGAGCTGCTCATCGATCCCCTGATACTGCATCTCGAGGAAGAAGTTCTTCTGGCCGAGGATGTCGCGCAGCCGCGCGGCAGCCTCGAGTGCCGGACGGGCCTGCTCCACGCGCAACGCGCTCGCCACTTCGCCCTTCAGGCAACTGCTGAGACCGATGAGACCGGTGCTGTGCTGGGCGAGCAGTTCCTTGTCGATGCGGGGCCGGTAGTAGAACCCTTCCGTGTAGCCCGCCGACACGAGCCGGATCAGGTTCTTGTAGCCTTCGTCGGTCTCCGCCAGCAGCACGAGGTGGTTCGTCTCGGTCTGCGGGCCGCTCTTGTCGAAGCGGCTCCCCGGGGCGACGTAGACCTCGCAGCCGAGCAGCGGCTTGAGCCCGCGATCGCGGGCGTGGTCGTGGAAGGCGACCGACGAGAACATGTTGCCGTGCTCGGTGACCGCGAGCGCGGGCATCCCCAGCTTGACCGCCTCATCGAGCAGCTCATCGATGCGGCACGCGCCGTCGAGCAGCGAGAACTCGGTGTGCAGGTGGAGATGAACGAATTCAGCCGCCATCTATTCCCACTCGATTGTCGACGGCGGCTTCGAGCTGATGTCGTAGACCACGCGGTTGATCCCGCGCACCTCGTTGACGATCCGCGACGAGATGGTCGCCAGCAGATCGTGCGGCAGCCGCGCCCAGTCGGCCGTCATCCCGTCCAGGCTTTCCACTGCACGCACCGCGGCGGTGTACTCGTAGGTGCGCGCATCCCCCATCACGCCGACGCTCTGCACCGGGAGCAGCACCGCGAAGCTCTGCCACACCTTCTCGTACCAGCCGGCGCGCCGGATCTCCTCCACCACGATCTTGTCCGCCAGGCGCAACATGTCGAGCCGGTCTTTCGTGAGCTCGCCGACGACCCGCACGGCCAGCCCAGGACCCGGGAACGGCTGACGCACGACGAACTCCTTCTCGAGCCCGAGGTCGCGGCCGACGCGGCGCACCTCATCCTTGAAGAGGTCCCGCAGCGGCTCCACCAGCGTGAAGTTCATCCGCTCTGGCAGGCCGCCGACGTTATGGTGGCTCTTGATGACGACCGCGAGGCCATGCACACCCGAGGACTCGATGACGTCCGGGTAGAGCGTGCCCTGCCCCAGGAATTTGAAGCCGCCCAGTTCGTTCGCACGCTTCTCGAAGACATCGATAAACGTGCCGCCGATGACCTTGCGCTTCTGTTCGGGATCGGTGACGCCCTTCAGGCGATCGAGAAAGAGATCGCTGGCATCGACGAAATCGAGCGGCAGCTTGAGCTTCTCGGTGAACCGCTTGTTGATCTGGTTCGCCTCGTCGTAGCGCAGCAGACCGTTGTCGACGAAGATGCACGTCAGGCGGTCGCCAATCGCGCGGTGGATCAGCATCGCCGCCACCGTGGAGTCCACGCCGCCGGACAGTCCGCACACGACCTTCCCCGTCCCGACGCGCTCCCGAATCCGTTCGGTGGCCTCCTCGATGAACGACGCGATCGTCCAGTCGCCGGTGCAGCCGCAGACGGTGTAGGCGAAGTTCCGCAGAATCTCGAGGCCGTGATCGGTGTGCGCGACCTCGGGATGGAAGAGCAGCGCATAGAGCCCGCGGTCCGGCGCTTCCATGGCCACGATCGGTGCGGTGGCGCTCGTCGCCGCCACTGAAAATCCTGGCGGTACCCCAGCCACGTCGTCGCCGTGGCTGGCCCAGACGCGCAACTCCCGGGGGATCTCGCTGAAGAGCCGCGGCGGTGCAGCCGTGCCCGCCACGCTCACGAGGGCATGACCGTATTCACGATGCCCCGACCGCCGCACCTGGCCGCCCAGGACATCGGTCATCAGCTGCATGCCGTAACAGATGCCGAGCACTGGGACATCGAGCGCGAAGATGCCCCTATCGCACCGCGGCGCCCCCGACTCGGACACGCTCTTGGGTCCGCCCGACAGGATGATGCCGGCAGGATGTTTGGCGCGCAGCGTGGCGAGTGGCGTGTTGAATGGGACGACTTCCGAATACACCGACAATTCGCGCAGACGCCTGGCGATCAGTTGCGTGTATTGGGAGCCGAAATCGAGAACGATGATGGTCTGATGAGCCACGTTTGGAATGGGCCCAGGGCTCAGGGTGAAGGGCCGCAGAGAGCACCGTGGGGACGCGCTATTATAACGTGGTGAGTTGGCCGCGAATCGCAATATCTAGCGCCCTGGCAGCGGCGATGACGCTAGGTATTGCTTGGGGCCAACAACCAAATCACCGGCTTGAGCCGCAACCTGTTCCCCTGCTCCCAGCCGAGATGGCGTGGACCGTGACGCTCGACGCCCCGCCGGCCGCCGCGGGCGCCATGGACGACGCCCGCGTCTACATTCCGCAGCGCAACGAGCAGATTACCGCCCTCGACCGCCAGACCGGCGCCGCGGCCTGGGTGCGCAAAATCGAAACAGCCTGGCCGCTGGTAGTCGGCAACGACATGGTGTTTCTGGCGGCCAGCGACGAATTCCATGCGCTCGACGCCGCGACCGGGGTCACACGGTGGCGGGTGCCGCTCGAGCAGCCGCTGCTCGCGCCGCTGATCTTCGATACCGGCTGGATCATCGCCGTTATGGAACGGGGCGACGTGATCGGTCTGCGGGCCTCCGACGGCGCCGAGATCTGGCGCCACCGCCTCGGCAACGACGCCCCTCTGGCGGCACCGGTGGCTGGTGAAGCGGATGTGCTTTACGTGTCGCTCGATCGCGGGCAGATCGTGGCGTTGTCACTCACCGACGGCCACGAACTCTGGCGACAGACCGTTCCTGGCAATCTCAGCGCGCCAGCGTGGGCGCCGGGGCGTGTCTTTGTCGGCACAACCGACAACGTCTTCTACGCGCTCAATTCCAGGGACGGTTCAATCGCGTGGAAGTGGCGATCGGGTGGCGACGTCATCGGCGCCGCTGCCGACGACGGCCTCGTGGTCTTCGCCTCACTCGACAACGTGCTTCGCGGGGTCAACGTCAGCAACGGCAATCAGCGCTGGCGCAAGGCCACCGGCACCCGTCCCGTCGCGCCGCCTCGCACCTTCGGACGTCTTGCGCTGCTCGCTGGCACGTCGCCGACGCTCGCCGGCTTCGCAGCAAAGGATGGCGCGCCCGCCGGTACCTACCTCGCGCCCGGCACGCTCGAAGGCGCGCCGCTCATCGACCCAGCGCTGCGACCCTACATGGTCGCGGCGGCGCTCATCATGCGCGATGGCCAGGTCCTCGGCCTCTATCCCGTCGCCATGCTCTATCGGGAACAGCCGACGGTGCCGCTCGCGGCCCTGCCTGGACACGCCCTGCAGCGGGACACCCGCTAGTCCACGCGTCGCTGCTATTCGGCCTCCATCGAGTCGCGCATCGACTTGGCGCAGGCCGGGCACATCCCGTGCGTGACTTTCACGGTACGTATCACGTAATCGACAAGTGGGCTCCACTCCCCCTCGGCCGTGCGCACGCTGCGGCACCAGGCGCATAGAACCACCATCTGCTCGATGAGGCGCAGATCCGCGAGGGCCCTCCGCAACTCCAGTTGACCGACGACGGCCCGGCGCAACACACGCAGGGCGTTCAGCTGCGGTTCCGTGAGCGTCCGCGGCACGCGATCGATGACGCACAACGTCCCCAGTGATATCCCGTCGGCCACCGTGAGGGGCGCGCCGGCATAGAACCGA
>CANJYC010000080.1 GCA_947478985.1 Acidobacteriota bacterium
GCCATCAACGTTGAGACCGATGACCACCCCGCATCAGGCGCCGTGAAGACCAACTTCTCCGCGTTGCGCCTGAAGCGCAACATCTTCCGGCGCAGCAACGTCGGCCTCATCGCCACCACTCGTACACCCAGCGGTGGCGGCCAGTCGAATACCGCGGGCGGCGTCGACGCCGCATTCAGCTTCTACCAGAACCTCAGCTTTTCCGGGTACTTCGCCAAGACCACACCCAGCGACAAGACCGGCAGCGACTCCAGCTATCGGGGACGGTTCGACTACACGGGAGATCGCTACGGCTTCGAGGCCGAGCACCTGATGGTGGGCGAAGCCTTCGACCCGCAGGTCGGCTCCGTCCGGCGCACCGACTTCCGCCGCACCTACTCGCAGGCGCGCTTCAGCCCGCGCACGCGGCGCAGCAAAGTCTTCCGGCGGCTCTCCTGGGATGGCAGCATCGACTATGTGTCGAACGCGCCGGGCACGGTCGTGATGAATCGTGATCTCGTGACGTCGTTCACAACCGAGCTCAACAGCAGCGACTCGATGAAGGTCGAGTACGACCACACCTATGAGTTCATCCCGAAGAAGTTTGCGATCGCGCCAGGCGTCATCGTCCCACAGGGCGGCTACGACGGCCGCACCGCGAAGGCGTCGTACACCCTCGGACAGCAGCACCTGATCTCCGGGACGGTGAAAGCCTCCCACGGAACGCTCTACAACGGCACGCGAACGGACGCGAGCTACAGCGGCTACATCGGGCTCAATGCCCATTTCGCCTTTGAACCGAGCGCGACGCTGGCATGGGTCGATCTGCCCGGCGGCTCGTTTACCGCGCGTGTCCTGTCGATGCGGACCATCGTCACGCCGACGGCGCGCATGCTGCTCAGCAGCCTCGTGCAGTTCAACGCGGCCAGTCACGCCCTTTCGTCGAGCGTGCGGCTCCGATGGGAATACCGCCCTGGCAGCGAGTTCTTTGTCGTCTACAGCGATGGGCGCAGCACGCTGGGCACGGGAGTTCCGGACTTGTTGAACCGTTCGCTGGCCGTAAAGGTCACCAAGCTGCTCCGCTTCTGACACGCGCCTTTCCTTCTCACGCGAGGCTTGATTTCAGGATGCCACTGATGCCTACCGGTGCCGCGCGCACCATTTCGCGCCACCGACGACGCCGGATGATGGTCTCTGCTGGCCTCATGCTGCTGCTGGGAGCCGGCCTGCCGCACCAGGCTGCCGCGCAACAACAGCCCGCCTCGCGCAAGCAAGCCCGGGCAACGCGGATTGCGTCTGGTGCGGTCGACGTCGATGGGCGTCTGGATGACGCGGCCTGGCAGGCGGTTCCGGCCATCACCGACTTCGTCCAGGTAGAGCCGGTGCAGGGAGAGGCTCCGCGGAATCCGATGGAGGTGAGGATCGCCTTCGATGACGACGCCCTCTATATCGGCGCGCGCATGCACACCGCGCCTGGCACGCCGATTCAGGCGCCGCTCAGCCGGCGGGACGACGGCGCGCAGGCGGAGTATCTCCAGATCGAACTCGACACGTATCTCGACCGTCGCACGGCGTACATGTTCGGTGTGACGGCCGCGGGCGTCCGCATGGACCACTACCACGCCGCCGATACTGAGGCGACCTTCGATGCCGGCTTCGACCCGGTCTGGCGCGCAGCCACCGAGGTCACCGCCGATGGCTGGACAGCCGAGCTCTGGATCCCGTTCTCGCAGCTCCGCTTCACCGACCAGGCGCAGCGCGTCTGGGGCCTGAACCTCAAGCGGTGGATCCCCAACACCGAAGAGCAGGATTACTGGGCACCGGTCCTCCGCACGGAACGCGGTTGGGCCTCGCGCTTCGGCGATCTGCATGGCATCGACGGCGTGCAGCCCAAGCCGAGACTGGAGGCCCTCCCCTACGCGGCCGCCACCTCGCGCGTGACCGGCCAGCGCGACACGCGGAATCCGTTCGACAACGGGTTGAACCTCAGTCCGATGACCGGTGCCGACGTGAAGATCGGCGTCGGATCGAGCCTGACGCTCGACGCGTCGATCAACCCGGACTTCGGCCAGGTGGAGGCCGACCCGGCTGAGGTCAACCTGTCCGCCAACGAGACAATTTTCCCGGAGAAGCGCCCGTTCTTCCTCGAAGGGGACAACCTCCTGCACGGTCAGGTCGACAATTTCTATTACTCGCGCCGGATTGGCGCGAGGCCGATCGGTGTCGCCGCCGGTGACTATGTCGACTACCCGCGAATGACGACGATCCTGGGCGCCGCGAAGCTGACGGGACGCCTCGCGTCCGGCACGTCGATCGGCTTTCTCGCCGCCCTCACCGATCAGGAACACGCCAAGACGTCCGTCCACGGCGTGGAATCGCAGGTGCTGGTGGCGCCCAGGGCCGCGTGGGGCATCGGCCGCGTCCAGCAGGAATTCGGGCGTGAAGCCTCCACGGTGGGATTCACCCTTGAGGCGCTCGACCGGCAGATCGCCGACGGCGACCCCCTCGGCTTGCTCCTGACACGTCGCGCGATCACCGGGGTGACGGACTCGCAGTTGCACTTCGGCAACCGCACCTATGAGGCGGAACTCTCCTTCGGCTTCACGCACCTCGAGGGTGAACCGGCCGCCATCGAGCGCGTCCAGCGCACGACTGTCCACCTCTTTCAGAGTCCTGACCGACCAGCCGTGCACCTCGATCCGACGCGGCGCACGCTGACCGGCCTGCACATGGAAACCTCGTTCAATAAGGTCGCCGGCCGTCACTGGCTCTGGGGCAGCAACTTTCAGCTCGAATCGCCTGGCTTCGATTCAAACGATATGGGCCGGGTCAACTTCGCCAGCGACATCCGCATCAGCCAGACGCAGCTGACCTACCGCCAGACGCAGCCGGGCCGGCACCTGCGCGCATATGCCTTCAAGGTGAACCTCGACATGACCCCGTACTGGGGCGGCGCGCTCGAACGTCCTAAGATGTACGTGGCCCATAGTGCTGATGCGACATTCAATAATTTCTGGGTCGGCCACGTCGCCTACACGCCGAGGTTTGGCGGCCAGGACATTCAGCTGACACGCGGAGGTCCCTCGATGGGCACCCCCAGCGGCCACGACTTGGCCGCCAGCCTCAAGAACCGGGCGTCGTCGAAGACGAGTTGGCTGGTCAGCAGCACCTACAGCACCTTCGAGAACGGCGCCGTGTCGCGGGAAGTGGATGGCAGCACGTCGTTCCGTCCGTCTCCGCGATGGCAGTTCACCGTCACGCCCAAGTACGTCAACGAGGTCGTCGCCCGCCAGTACGTGACCTCTCTGGCCGGAGGCCGACCCGAGACATTCGGCCGGCGCTACATCTTCGGCGTCATCGATCGCACCACACTGTCCTCGCAGCTCCGCGTGAGCTACACCTTCAAGCCGGACATGACGCTCGACGTCTACGCGGAGCCCTTCGCCGCCAGCGGTCGCTATGACAGGTTCGGCGAGCTCGAGGCCGCACGCAGTCAGAATCTCCGGACCTACGGCGAGAACGGGATCACGCAGGTGCGCCTGCCGGACGGGACCACCCGCGTCGTTGACGGCACGTCGGCGTTCAGCTTCACGAAACCCGACTTCAACGTCCGGTCATTCCGCAGCAACGTCGTGCTGAAGTGGGAGTGGCGGCCGGGCAGCACGTTGTTCCTTGTCTGGCAGCAGGACCGTGCCAGCGAAGAGGCCTACGGCGATCACGTCGGCCCGCGCGACCTCTTCGGCTCGTTCTCCGCGCCCGGCGACAACGTCTTCGTCGTCAAGACGACGCTCTGGCTGTCGCGCTAGCGGCCGTCAGGCCGTTGGCGCGCGACCAGGCGACGCTCCTGACCGCGCGGGCCGGCAGCCGGATCAGGTCCTCGACCGTGTCGACATCGGCCATCGGTGCAACCAGGCGCACGGGCATGCCTGCTGCGGCGGCAGCCGCGCAGGTCTGTGCCAGCACACGGCCGCTTCCCCACTCAATGTCATCGAAGACCGGCGGCACCATGGTGGCCGCGATCAGGTAGTACCCGCCGTCGAGCGCCGGGCCGAGTACCAGCGACGCAGGCTCCAGCTCCAGCAGGCGGAAGGCTTCGCGGATGGGTGTGTCGGTGATCGCGGGAAGATCCGATCCGATGAGGGCGACACGACGCGCGCCGGCCGCAAACAGCGCGGCCATCGTTCCGCGCATCCGCTCACCGAGGTGCCCGATGGATTGCGGGATGACGGGCAAACCGATCCCGAGGCCGTCCGCCTCGCCGGCGAGCGACAGGACAACAGGAGCACCCGCCGACGCGGCGCCGTCGATGGTGTCGAGCAGCAGCGCCTCAAGCAGCGCCGGGTCCGCGGGGCGTCCAAGCGCCGCAAACAACCGGTGCTTCCCCCCGGAGGACGGGGCCCGCGTCAGGACGGCGACGGCGTTCGCGTTCGCCACGTCCACCATATGCGGACCCCGAAGAGCACGGCCAGCACAGCCGCGAACATCTGCGGTTCGAACACGTCGGCCTTGACCAGCCACCAGAAATGAATGACGCCGGTGATGCCGGCGACATAGGCCAGCCGGTGCAGCGTCTGCCATTTCCGCCCGAGCCGCCGGATCGTGTTCGTGGTTGAGGTGAGGGCCAGCGGCACGAGGATCACCCACGTGAGCATGCCGATCGTGATGAAGCGGCGCTTCACGACGTCCTCGATCATGATGTCGAGATCGAAGAACTTGTCGAGCACGATCCAGGTGACGAGGTGAAGGGTGGCGTAGAAGAACGCCAGGAGCCCGATCAGGCGCCGCAGCTTGATGATGTCGTTCCAGCCCGTCAGGCGGCGAATCGGGGTGACCGCCAGCGACGCCACCAGCAGCACCAGCGCCCAGTAACCTGTCTGCCTGGTGATGAACTCAATCGGGTTCGCCGTGAGGTCATCGGTCAGGAATCCCGAGACGAGACGCGCAAACGGGACGAGCGCAACCGCGAAGACGGCGGCGCGCATCCACTGAACGCTCCGGACGGCCACCCTTTTAGTAGTTCGATCTCAGGTTGAGACCCGTGTAGAGGCTCGCCACCTGATCACCATACCCGTTGAACATCTCGGTCGGCCTGGGCCGGAACTCGCCGAGGCGCCGCTCGCTCTTCTGACTCCAGCGTGGATGATCGACGCTCGGATTCACGTTCGCGTAGAAGCCGTACTCGTTCGGCGCCATGTCCTGCCACGTGTTGCGGGGCTGCTTGTCGACGAACCGGATCTTGACGATCGACTTGATCCCCTTGAACCCGTACTTCCATGGCACGACCAGCCGGAGCGGCGCGCCGTTCTGGTTCGGCAGCACCTCGCCGTAGAGCCCGACCGCGAGGATCGCCAGCGGGTGCATCGCTTCATCGAGGCGCAGCCCCTCGACATAGGGCCACGGCAGGACGTTTCGCCGCTGTCCTGGCATCCGCGTCGGATCCTTGAGCGTGTAGAACTCGATGAACTTCGCCGCCGGCGTCGGATCGAGCCGCTTGACGATGTCCGCGAGCGGAATGCCCACCCAGGGGATGACCATCGACCAGGCCTCGACGCACCGCATCCGGTAAATCCGTTCCTCGAGCGCGAAGGGTTTGATGAACTCGTCGAGGTCGTAGTCGCCGGGCTTGTTGACGAGCCCCTCGACCGTCACCTTCCAGGGCTTCGTCGTGAAGGCTCTCGACTGAACAGCGGGCTCATCCTTGTCGGTGCCGAACTCGTAGAAATTGTTGTAGCTGGTGATGTCGTCGTAGCTGTTCAGCTTCTCGCCGGCGCCATAGCCGCTCTTCTTGATAGTGGCCAGCCTGGCGAGCTTGCCTGGCCCGGCGGTCTGCGCGTCGGCCTGCCCGGTGAAGGGGCCGGTCAGGGCCAGACCGGCTGCCACCGCAGCGGCGCCGCTGATGAACTCCCGGCGCCTCAGGTACAACCCCTGCGGCGTAATCTCGGACGACCGGATATCCGGCGCATTCGTGATGAGCATGGGTGATTATAGGCCTCTCGCCCCCATGCAGAACCCCGCCATTTCCGTCGTGATTCCCGTGCTCCGCGATGCGGCCGCCGCGACCAGGCTGGTCGGCTCAATCCCGGCCAAGGCCCCCGTCGAGGTGATTCTGGTGGACGGCGGCGATGACCCGGCGCTGCTGGCTCTGGCGCGACACGGGGTCCGGATTGTGCGGTCCGCGCCTGGGCGCGGCACCCAGATGAATGCCGGCGCAGCCGCGTCGAGCGCCGACTGGATCCTCTTCCTGCACGCCGATTCGCTACTCCCGTCCGGATGGCACGATGCGCTGCTCAGCGCGCCCCCGGAGGCAAGAGGTGGATGGTTTCGCTTTGCCCTGGACGCGCACGGCTGGCAGGCGCGCCTCGTCGAATGGGGCGTGCGGTGGCGCGTGCGCCTGTTCCGGCTTCCGTATGGCGATCAGGGGATCTTCGTCCACCGCGGAACCTTTGAGGCGCTCGGCGGCTTCGCGCCGCTCCCGCTGCTGGAGGACGTCGCGTTCGTGCGCCGCCTCGTCGCGGCCGGGCCGGTGTTCGAGGTGCCGCTGTCTCTCGTCACATCGGCGCGCCGCTGGGAGCGGGACGGATGGTTCGCGCACAGCGCGCGGAATCTGGCGATCATCACGGCCTACCTCGCGGGCGTGTCTCCATCGCGTCTGTCCCGGTGGTACGGGCGCCGCTAGCGGACCTCGCTGCTGAATCTCGCGAAACCTACACCAGGCCTGCACCGCGAAATTGCGCGTAGCGGGTCCTGTCGCTGGACAGCCCCACCCGTGCTCGGCCCTGTCGGGCCTGCGGCGCGGGCGGGGCGCCCCGTCCAGCGCCACCCGCGAGCCGCAATTCCCAGACCGACTCACAGCGGATATCGCGCCAGCTTCTGGCGCGTGCAAGGGCACGCACGAAGCAGCCCTCGGCGCGCGCCTCTGTCTCACGCTGTGCGGCGGCCGATATGGCCAGCGTCAGCTCCGCATCGGACGGGCACCGCCGCGTATCGGATGCGACGCGTCGATCCCCGCCCTGGGGCGCGGACGGCTGACCCGCGACCGTGCGCGCGAAGTATCGTGCCGCGCCCACGCGCACCCACGCAGGCCGCTGCGCGAGCGGCCCGGATACGAGCAGTTCCGCCACGCCAAGTCGCACGGCTGCCTCGAGGCCGTCACGCTGCTCCAGGATCGGCGCTGGCGCGAGATCGATCGTCGTGCCGCTGGCCACCACGCTGACCCACCAGGGACGCCCGGTGGCCTGCCGGAAGCTCTCGATCGAGGGATGCAGCGTCACAACGATCGGCGCCACCGCCACGCCGAGCACTTTCGACAGATCCTCGTGTGCTCGCGATGCCATGCGCTGCAGATCGGATGACGGCGCCGCGCTCACCACAGGCGGCACGCCCACGACCGGCGCCGCTCCAACGAC
>CANJYC010000081.1 GCA_947478985.1 Acidobacteriota bacterium
ACAAGGCAGGATCGCATGGCTGATTCTACTGCTACTCTTTTCGGCATTTAGGGTCCCTCGCGCCAGAGCGCCACGCGAAGATTGTGTCCCTCGCGCACCACGGTCGTCTCGATCAGGCGACGAATCCCGCCCGGGCCCCGCGCCTCGCCACGAATCGTCACCATCCCGGCATCCCCGCTGCTGACCCAGGCGGCGACGGTTATCTGAGACAGTGGCGCGGCCGGAACACTCGAACCCAGAACACGACCAATCGGCCCCTCGATGTAGGGCGCCCCGGACGCACCTGCCACCACCGCCTCCCAGTCGGGCGCTTCCCGGAGATCGCGCATCGTGCGCACCACCACCGCTTCGGCCGCGTAGAACGCCTGCAGGCCGTTCCGCTGGCGCGCCGCGATCGCGGTTTCGGTCAACGTGAGCGTCACCATGGCGCCAGCGAGCACCATCAGGAGCGTCATCGCGCAGATCGCCATGATGAGCGCGGCGCCGCGTTCGCCGTGGCGACGGTCGTCGGGTTCAATCCGGTCCGGCATCCGGTGCAGACCTCGACAGGTTGAGACTGCGTGGGGCCACATCGAAGGTCACGTCGGCATCGTGGGCGTGTCGCCCGTCCGCGGTCACGTGGACGCGGACCAGGCGCACGTTCAGCGCGTCGGCATCAAAACGGTCCGCGCTCTCGGCGCTCGGCAGCCAGGGACCGTCCTGCAGCGTCGGGGCCGCGATCGGCCCGTCGTCGCCCAACAGTTCGAATCCCAGCTGCGTGATGCCGTCGAGGACGGGAAGACTGGCTCCCTCACCGTCGACACGTCGCAGCTTCGACGCCGCCGCGTCGAAGTAGAACTCGCGGCGCGCGGTGCCCTCGCGGATCGTGATGGCATCACCAGTCGGCACCCCGTCGCGGAACGGCAACACGAGCGTGGCAGCCAGAAGGTCGCGCCGGAGCACCTCCACCGCCACGCGCAGCCGCTGGGACGCATCCTGTCCGTCGGACTCTGTCAGCAGCGTCACGTGAGCAGAGCCCACCGCCGCAAGGACAGCGCCCATCACCGCAGCACTGACAGCCGCGGCCACAAGCAGTTCGGCCAAACCGCTCATGGCACGGTCCGCGTGCGGAGCACGATCAGCGCACCAGCGCCCGGTGCAACCGTGACCTGGATCACGGCCGTGTTCAGAGAGTCTTCCTCGTGCGGTGTGACGGTCCAGGCGCGCGTGAACTCACCGATAGGTTCGCTGCCGGCACCCGTCAGGCGGAGCGGTCCCGCAAGCAGTTCCTCGATCTTCTGCGTCGCGAGAATCGACGCCAGCGTCGAGCGCCGCGCCGCGCTGGTGGCGCTGACCGTCACGACGAACACCTGCGCGAGGGCCAGCACGCCAACACTGAGCAGCGCTCCGGCCAGAAGCGACTCAATCAGGGAAAAGCCGCCGGCATCCGCGAGGCAGCGACCGCGCATGCATCATTGTGAGCAACCCGTCTGCCGTTCCACCCCGTGGGACAATTCAGGGGTATTGGTCGCGATGGCCGTTGCGGGTTGTCAATCCTGCACACCCGCCACGAAGCAAGATAGCGAAATGTCCGCCGTTGAGCGGATGGTGTTCCGAGGATCCTGCCTACTGATTCGGCCTGAGAATCTGTCTGAATTTCAGCGTGTTGATGTCGCGGAACATCGGCGTCCCCGGCGGCAGCAGGGATGCCGTCAGGAAGTCCGTGTCGAAGTTGAAATTCCTCGTGCCGAAATCGTACACGTTCGAGTTGTACTTGAACGTGCCCGTCGCCTGCCTGCTGATGTGCAGCGTAATCAGCGAACCGCGGTAGTTGATCGAGACCCCGTTGGAATTCCAATCCTCAAGAAGGCGGAGGAAATTGCCCATGCCGCCGTCGGTGCCGAACAGAAAGCCAGGGTTTCCACACGCGGCGCCGCAATGCGTGAACGACAGCCCCTTGCCCGCCACCACGCCCATCCGGAAGCCGGTCGTCGTCGCGTTGCGCGTCGTCGCGGAGTTCGGCACCTCAAAGGAGAGGGCATCGCTCCAATTGTTCGACAGCAGTGTGACGGCATCGGCGATGACAGCAGCGGGGACGTTCGGCTCGGCCGCCGGGTCTGTCGTCGCGTTGTAGTTGCCCTGCACATAGACCGGGTTCTCGGCGGCGATTGTCAGCCCGGACGCGGGCAGGTTGTTGACGCCGCCGGCAATACCGCCGTTGACCAGCTTCAAGGCGCGTCGGAACAGCACGACTTTGTTGACGCGCGCCTGTCCGGCGTTGGCCAGCGCGATCGCGGTCCATGGCCGGCCGGTCGCGTCATACGGCGCCGCGGCTCCCGCCGGAACGGCAAGCGCATGCGGCGTTTCGCCATATACCTGCTGCGTCCCGTTGCCGTTCATGTCTTCACCGGTCTGGAGCACGTCGTCATTCGTGCCGGCCGCGGTGGTCGGATTCACCCGGTCCTCAAAACCGAACTCAGCCGTCTCCCCGTCCGCGTTGTTCTCGTCATGATCGCCGCGGCGGTCTGAAAAATAGACGATGTATCCGTTGTTGTTCAGTGCGGCATTGCCGGTGGTGCCGATGGCGCCGCTGAACCAGCGTTTCAGGTTGGCGACGTCGATCGCGATGTACTGCACCACGCCACCCATCGTCATGGCCGTCGTGGTGGCCACATCGCGATAGTTCCCTTCCCGCGTGTCGTAGAGCGTATTCGGCCACCAGTCCCACGGGTTCGTGCTGCTGTTGTACGTGCAGGCGGTGCTGCCGGCACCGCTGTCGTGCAGGCGCTGAATGCGGAGCACGGCGTCCGGCGTCGGGTCGTTACAGAGAAAGCCCCCCTGATTCCTGGCGCCAATACCGAGGTTCAGGATTTCGGTCGTGACGTCAGTCCAGACGCCAGCTGCGTCCTGCTTTTCGATCTTGAGGTAGCCGCCAATGGTGCCGGTGTTCTGATTGGCGAGGGCCGCAGTCGACAGCGTCAGGCCGGCGGCCGGAGCCGCGGTGAGACCCGAACAGTTGATGAACTGCCGTGGGCTCACATCGGAATAACCCTGGCAGGACACCGGCACGGCCGTACTCGGGACGGTGGCGTTGGCCTTCACCAGAAAGAACACGTTCTGTGAAAAGGGTGCTGTGTCGTTCGCCGCGACCGTGATGTTGCCATTGATTGCGACGTTTGCTGTCACGGCCTTTGTCACCGTCTCGCCCGATGACAAGGTGGCCCTGATCGTCGCAGGCGTATTGAAGGCAACAGGTGAATTGCAGCCGGTGAACTGTGTCGAGGTCTTGCCGGTGCACGTGACGGCCCGGTCACCGTTGGCGGCGTTATTGAGAATCAGGTTCTCGAGCTTCAGCACGGCAGGGATGCTGCCCACGGCGTCCGTGACGCGGATCTGGGTGAGCGCGGGAGGGCCTGCCGCATAGGTGCTGCCCGCCACCGTCGCCACGGAACCAGGCCCCATCGAGCGTGCAATTGGTGGATGCGTGCCGTCCACGGCATAGCCGGCGGGAGGCGCGGCAATCCAGCTGCCGTCGAGTTGCACGGGAGCGGTCCCGGTCACCGTCGGCAATCCGGAGATGTCGGTCGTGCGATCGGACAGGAGAATGCGGAGGCTGGCCTGGGAGAAGTACCGCTGACCGTACACCGGCGCATTGGCCACGTTTTCGTTCGAGTTGAGCGCAGGCCGCCGGATCAGGTCAATCGGCGTGGCGCCGAGCGACACCAGCGGAAGGTCCAGTTTCTTCGCACCGGTCAGGCCCGTGCGGATGTAGCTCTTGTAGGTCCCGGTGGACAGGTTCGTCCAGTTCGCATTCGCTGCCGTGCCGGGCATGCCGACGATGCTGCCTTCGTTGGGATTCTGTCTGAGATTGCGATATGTCGCCGGCCCCGTCCGGATGTTGGTGGTCCCGGTGCACCCGTTTGCCGTCGCGAGAAGGCCATTGGAGAAGTAATTGTGCACAACCTCCTTGACCGCTGTGATGCGATCCGAGAAGGTCATCACGCCGCCAAATTCGCAGACGAACAGATTCTGGTTCGTGTGCACCCGGCCGCCGAACGCGAAGTCGTCACCGGCATAGAACGTCAGGTCGGAATCGGAAAACACGCCAAACTGGAAGACGGGCACGGCGACGGTCTGGATATCGCGCCGCAGCCGGACTTCACCGCCTCCGGTCGATCTGGCAGTGATGGTCGCGGTGTACTTCGTGATGAGGCCCTGGAAGCCCGTGAAGGGTCCGGTGGTGATCGGCAGCGCGGCCCCGGCCGGATTCCCGTTAGCGTCCGGAGTGAATGACACGGCGTAACCCGACCCCGCCGCGCCGCCAGGTGCCGTGAACGTAAAGCCAGGGATAACGGGAGGTGTCGCGGCGATCGCGTTGATTTGTGCAGCGCTCGGGCTGACATCGGTGACAAAGAGGCCGGCGAGGCCGGATGTCAGCTTCTCAAGGCCCGCCTGCGCGCTGGCGTATGCCTGCGTCTGGTCGCGATCCAGCGCATGTGAGCGCTGATCAGCGGTGACCGCCGCGAACATCCCGACCATCATCGCGCTCATGAGCGCTGTGGCCAGAAGGGCCGTGATCAGCGCCACGCCCGATTCATCTGCCGTGCGCCTCGTGAATCTCATGATCTGCTCCGTCACTCGTGGGGCCGTCTCGCTAGAACGCATTCAGGTACTCGTCCACAAACGCCATGCCGCGGAAGCTGACCTGCGAGGCGAGCGCGTTGTGATAGCTCCTCGCGTGGCTGTTCCCGGCGTTGCGGGACCGCGCCCCGAGCACGATGTCCACCTTGCGAATCTGATTGGTCGAACAGGGATTCGGTGAACAGGCTCCGGTGCCCGCGATATCGCTGGCGTTCATCTGCACGGAGGCCGGGTTGGTGTTCCCGTCGTTCAGGTCGAAGCGGAAGGTCAGATTCTCGACGTCCAATGCCACGGCGGTGCCGGCCGTGTTGTCGAACGTCACAGGGGAGCCGTTGTTGATGCGCCGAACCAGGCGCGGATGTGCCGCATCGGTTGTCGCATCCAGGTAGTAGGAGATCATCCGTACCCTGGTGATGAACGTATTCGCCGCCGAATTCACCGGGGCCTGGGCGTTGATGAACGGCAGGTTCCCCGCAGCCGCCGTCGACTGATTCAGGTTCAGAGAATCCCCATCAGCAAAGGTCAATCGACGCGCGCCCGTGTCGACGGCCGTCACCTGCACGAGCGTTGTGAAGGATCCCTTCCAGATCATCATCAGCTGGCCAGGCGAGACGCGGTCAGGCCCTGCCGCAATGTCCGGGCCCGCCGCCACGTCCACGGTTGTCGAGGACACGGCGCTCAGCGCCATGTCCAGGAACGTGTTGTCAGCCATGAGCACGGTCAGCGTGTCCGTCGCCGTGCCATTGACGACCGGCCCGAGGCCCGGGCCCGGCAGCACCGCCGAGATATCCGTGTCGCCCGCCACCTGCGTCATCGCGGTACCCGGGGGGCCCGGAATCCTGACCGGCGTCGCACCGAGGCCGGACGGCACGTTGATCACATGCCCGGGGGGAAGGCCGGACCCCACCTGCAGCATGTCGCGCTCGATGAGGTCCATCCCGCCCCGGAGGGACTTGTTCATGTCGGTGATGCTGAGGACGACTTCGCTGCTCCTGGTGACGTCCGCGAGGCCGGCCATCGTGGCGCCCATCACGGCCGTGGTCACACCCATCGCAATGAGCAGCTCGACGAGCGAATAGCCCGCCGCATCGGCCCTTCGGCTCCGCCCGTCTCCGCTCGGCATCGTCGTCATTGGCATCTCTATGAATACGAGGAGATATAGGTCGTGATCGTGTAGTTGTTCCAGACTCCGCCGACCTTGTACCTGACGACAACCTGGATCTGCCTGAGGGTCGGATTGACCGTCGCCGTCCCGTCGTAATTCAGCGGCGTGATCGTCACCTGACGGGTGTAGTCGTTGAGCGTCGTGATGATGTCGTCCCCGTTGTTCAGAATGCCGTCCGGGCCGGCGTTGCGAACCGCCTCGACCGCGCCATCGTCAGCCGTGTTCACGAGGCCATCCACGCCGGGGATCTTCAGGCTCTGTGCGGCATCGAGAAACACGCCGCCGTTTGAGACGTTCTGGATCTTGGTCCAGGTCAGTTCACCCGTATCGCGCGCCGTGTGGACACTCTCGATCGCTTCGCGGGCCTTCTCTCGTGCGATCAGCATGGGCGACGATTCTCCGGCACGTCGCACACCCATGGCGGCCACGCCGACCAGGGACAGAAGACCGACCGTGAGGATCACCATCGCGATCATCACTTCGATCAGCGAGAACCCCTCGGCCGGCCTTATTCGAACCATCGGTTGCCTCGCCATTTCCACGCCTTCATCATGCCGGTCACGCCAAAGATCGTGACCGCTCGCGCGGTCTCTGTCTTGTTCGGCACGCCGAGAAAGATCGTGCCGTTGGCCACATCCCCGTTCGAGTCAATCAACGAGCCGTCACTCGTGAACATCCACGGGCCCGTGCCCGTGAAGGCGAATGCGGATGACTTGCCGAATGCGTCCGGCGTATCGGGGACATCATCGAAGACGATGAACTGCTGGCCGTTCTCAAGGGCAATATCCGCGATGAGCGTCTGTCCGGCCGGCTGCTCGTCGCGTGTAATCTGAATGCGATTGGGGTCGACGATGCTGACTTCGAAATTGCGCCGCTCAGCGACTGACCGATCGCGGGCCATGTTGAGCGTCGCCACGGCCGCGCTCACCGACGAATCTGCCCGGGCGACACTGAGGAATCCAGCCGACACCGGGATCGCCATCGCCGCGAGGATGGCCGCCACCGCCACGACGAGCATCATCTCGACGAGCGTGAAGCCGCCAGGCGACCGCCAGGTGCCAGACGTGGGACCCTTGAACATCGACCCGGTGGAGGGCAAGAGGCACGCCAGCACCGATCGCAGATCTAACTATCATTCTGTCAATGGTTTAGCTGACTTTAGGCAGGTTATAGTGGAGAGCCAGCCGACGGCGGATCTGACTAATCCGTAATCGAAATCACACTAGTGTCAATCTCCGGTGTGGCTGGCGGTTCCGGCGCGGACAATGGATCGTCGCCGAGCGTGTGATGAAGAGAAGATTCTGGCAGGGTGAGTGGGTAGATTGTTCATGCGCGGACGCCGCACCGCTGGATTCTCACTGATCGAACTGCTGATCGTGGTCGGCCTGGTCGCCGTTGTTGCGGGGATGGCGGTTCCGACCATCGCTGCAGGCATGCGGCGCTACAGCCTGATCTCTGCCAGCCAGGCGGTGGCCAGCACGATCAGATCGGCGCGCTTTCAGGCTGTGGCCAAGAACCGCACGTTACGGGTGCGATTCAACTGCCCCGCGGCCGGCCAGTATCGCGTCGTGGA
>CANJYC010000082.1 GCA_947478985.1 Acidobacteriota bacterium
ACCGCCCTCGCGCTCTGGATCGGCGGCGGACGCGTTATCGATCCGACGATGGCCGCGATGCTCATCGTGGCGCTGATGGTGGTGCTCGGCGTCGTCACCTGGGAGCAGGTGCTCGGCAACGCGGAGGCCTGGAACGTGCTCGTCTGGTTTGCCACGGTCGTCACCCTTGCGGGTGGCCTGGCGGAGACGGGCGTGGTGCGCTGGATGGCCGAAGCGATCGCGCCGGCGCTGTCCGGCCTCGGCAGCTACGCGACGATCGCCTGTCTGGTCGGCGCGTTCTTCGTGATCCACTATCTGTTTGCCAGCATCACGGCCCACACGGCTACGTTGTACGCGATGTTCCTGGCGGTGGCGGTGCGCACCAACACGGCGTCGCCGAAAGCCTGGGCGCTGCTGCTCGGCTACTCGCTCGGCCTGATGGGCATCCTCACCTCGTATGCTTCCGGCCAGAACCCGATCTACGCAGGGAGCGGCTATATTTCCCGCCGGGCCTTCTGGCTGCTGGGACTGTCGCTGGGCATCATCTTCTTCGGCGCCTACATGGTCATCATCGTGCCGTGGCTCCGGTGGCTGGGGGTGTGAGGCAGATGACGTGATGACAACCATCAGATGCATACAGGTCGCGGGCGCGCTGTTCGCAGCTGTCACGCTCAGCGCGTGTGGAGGCGGCGCGTCCGGCACGATGCCGTCCTCGGCATCCACGCCGACCTCGGCCACGGCTCCGAGCACCGCCGCGGCGCCGACGGGCACTTCCGCACCCGCTACGCCATCCACGCCATCCGCGCTGCCGAGCGTGTTCGCCAGGTTCGGCGGCGCCGCCGTCGTGAGCCTCGACGGTTCCACCGTGGTGATTCGGACGACGGATTTGCCGGATCACAAGAGCCCGTATTACGGCGTCGGCAACGCGAACTACGAAGCACCGCAGCCCGGGATGCAGGTCAACCCGAACCGCATCACCAGCCAGAGTCTCGTGTTCAGGATTCCCGTATCCCCGCGCGCGGCGACCGCGTCCGACACGCCGCTCGGCCCCATGGGCGTCGCCGTCAACGGCGTCGTGCTGTTCAATCAGTACGCGGCGGGACGCGTGCCGCTCACGAGCGAGATCCTGTCCTTCGATCGGTACAACGGGCATCCCACGGGGACGAACCAGTATCACTATCACCTCGAGCCACGGTGGCTGACCGACTCTCGAGGCAAGGCGTCCCTCATCGGCGTGCTCCTCGATGGATTCCCGGTCTACGGAACGATCGATGAGAACGGCAGCGCGCCTGCTGATCTCGACAGCTGCAACGGGCACACAGGAGCGACGACGGATTACCCGGAGGGGATTTACCACTATCACGTGACGTCGGTGCCGCCCTACATCGCGGGCTGCTTCCACGGCGCGCCGGGCACGGTGGCGGGATGAGAGGCCTTCTTCTCTCCGTGGGATTGATCGTCACCCTGGCGATGGCTCCGGCAGCGGTCGCGCCGCGGCAGGGCCACGTGCAGCAGTTCTGGCCGAATGGCCACCTCAAGTCGGACGCGACGTATACGGACGATGCGTACGACGGCGAGGTCCGGACGTGGTACGAGAACGGCGCACCCTACGAACTCCGGCATTACCGCAGCGGCCACGAGGAGGGCGTGCAGCAGTCGTGGACCGACGCCGGCGTGCTCTATCTGAACTACGAGGTTCGGGACGGACGGCGTTTCGGGCTGGTGAATGCGTCTCCCTGCAATGCCGTCGGCGACCGCGTGGAGCATCGCCAGACTGGCGGCGGGCGTGATGTCGCGGCGAAAGAGATCGCCGCGTCGGATGCAGCACCGGCACCTGCCGACGGCAGCGGCCTGCCGTACTACGACGAGGCGACCTTCACGCCGCAGTGGTCGCCGGTCTCACACCGGGTTGCACCGTTCAGCCTGCCGACACAGGCTGGCACGTCCGTCTCCGACGAGACGCTGCGCGGCCATCCGTACGTGGCGAGCTTCATCTTCACGCAGTGTTCGGCGGTCTGCCCGCTGCTCGTGCACCAGCTGACGAGGGTGCAGGCGGCCATTGCCGGCGGCGACGCGCGCATCGTCTCGTTCTCGGTCACGCCGGACACCGACACGCCGACGGTGCTGGCCGCGTTTGGCCGCGCGCGCGGCATCGACAGCCGGATCTGGTCGCTCGTCAGTGGGCCGAAACGTTCGATCTATCAGCTGGCGAGGACGTCGTATTTCGCCGATGACAGCCGGGTGGGCAACGCGCCCGATGACGAGACGGCGTTCCTGCACACCGAGAAGCTGCTGCTTGTCGATGGTGAGGGTCACCTGCGCGGCGTCTACAACGGCACGCAGCCGCACGCGATCGATCAGCTCATTGCCGATCTTGCGCGACTGGCCGGCCGCACCTACTCGTAGCGCAGCGCATCCACCGGATTCATCGACGCCGCGCGGCGGGCCGGCCAGAAGCCGGCGGCAACGCCGACCAGGCCCGATGCCGCCAGCCCGGCGGCGACCGCCCAGAGCGGCGCGACCGCCGAGAATCCCGACACGAAGACGCTCAGCAGCAGGCCGATGCCAAGAGCGATGACGACGCCGGCCACACCGCCGATGCCGGACAGCACGGCCGCCTCAATCAGGAACTGCACGAGGACGTGCGAACGCGGGGCGCCGACGGCCAGCCGCAGGCCGATCTCGCGCGTGCGCTCGGTCACGCTGATGAACATCACGTTGGCGATGCCGATGGCGCCGATGAGCAGACTGACGGCCGCCAGCCCGACAGTGGCGAGGCCAATCTGCGCGCTGACGCTGTCGAAGGTGCCGATGATCTGGTCGGCGGTCGACAAGGTGAAGTCGTTATCCGCCTCGGCCGGCAGCCGCCGCAGCCTGCGCAGGACGGACTCCATTTCCCGATAGGCCGCGTCGCGCAGGCCAGGCCGGGCCCGCGCATAGATCACGACGCGTTCGGGTTCGCCGAAGCGACGCCGGGCATGCCGCTCGGGAATGGTGAGCACGTTGTCCTGCCGATTCTCGCCAAAGAAGCCGCCGCGGCGTTTTGCCAGCTCGCCGACCACGGTGAAGGACTCGCCGCCCATCACCAGCGACCGGCCGACGGCCGAATCCCCGCCGTACAGCGCACGCGCGAGGCTCGCGCCGACCACCGCGACGGCCACGCCTTCGCGGTTCTCGAGCGCGGTGAACGGCCGGCCAGCCGTGAACTCCGCGCCGATGATCTCGAAGAGATTCGGCGACGCCGCCTCGATGAGCACGGTGTCGGACTCGCTGCCGCCTGCGCGTGCCGTCAGCGCCTGCGTTTCGGTCGCTCGCGGCAGAATCACCTGTACGCCGACATCCCGAATCGACGGGCTATCTCGTGCGATGGCTGCTGCGAATGACACCTGCAGCGGAAGCCGGCGCGCTTCGCGTTCCGGCGGCGACACATACGGGTCGCCCGTCAGGTGAAACGCGAAGACATTCTCGGTGCCGAGATCACGAAAGAGCAGGGCGATCTGATTCCGCACGTTGGCCAGCACCGCTGCGACCAGCACGACGGTGACGATGCCGATGACGACGCCGATAATCGCGAGCAGCGTGCGGCCCGGATGGGCGCGCAGCGAGCCGACGGCGAGCGTCCAGGACTCAGCGACGATCCGCGGCCACCGTGCCAGACCTGACATCGCCATCACTCGGAGCGAAGGGCGGTCACGATATCGGCCCGGACCGCACGGCGTGCGGGGTACCACCCGGCCAGAAATCCGCTGGCCGTGGCCGCGGCCAGGCTCAGGAACGCTGTCGACAGTGTCAACGGCAGCGGGAATGGTGCGAACGACGAGGCGCCAGCCACAATGGCGGCGGCGATGGCGAGTCCGATCACGCCACCGAACAGCGCGACCAGGGCGGACTCCGCGAGCACTTCGACCAGCACCTGCCGGCGCGTTGCGCCGAGCGCCCGCCGCACGCCGATGTCCCGTGTGCGCTGCGCGACCGATACGAGGGTGGTGTTGGCCACCACGATGATGGCGGCCAGCAGCGCCATGATCGAAATCGGCGGTGCCGCGGCGCCGGCTCGCTCTGCGATGGTCGCCACAAAGCTCCGCCCGGCCTCCGGCGTGAGCAGGTCGAAATTGTCCGTCACACCCGGGCGCAGTTGCCGCCGGGCGCGCATCGTTGCGCGCGCGTGATCCTCGGCCGCCACGGTGCGGGCGACATCAGTGGCGCGCGCGAAGACCTGCAGGGAGGCAGGCGCGCCAAATGTGCGTGCGTAGGCCTGGAGCGGCATCCAGACGTAGCGGTCGAGCGATGCACCGCCCGCGGTGCCCTGCTGCTGCTGCACACCGATCACGATGAATCCGCGTCCTCCGATGCGGACGGAGGCGGCGAGCGGATCCCGATCCGGAAACAGTGCGTCCGCGATGGCCGAGCCCACGACGACCACCTGCGCGGCGCGTGTATCCTCCTCGCGGCTGAAGAAGCGACCGCGGGCCAGGCCGATGTCACGAATGTCGGACAGCGCGGCGCCAGCGCCGTTCACCGAGGCATTGTCAAAGGTCCGCCCGCCCGCGGTCACGTCCGCCGCTCGTTGGGCAATCGCCGCATACAGCACCTGCGAATCGGCGAAGCGATCGAGGAAGCGCAGATCGACGCGCGTCACGGCCGGGTTGCGTTCAAGCCGCGCGGCCAGCTCCCGGCGGTTCAGGCCGGCGCCGAAGGCGTTTGCGATGACGAAGGTGTCGCTGCCGAACGCGCGTGCGCTGGTGGCTCTGGCCTGCTCGGCCAGGCCGTCGAGTGCGGAGACGGTGACCACGGTCGTGGCGACTGCCGCTGCCATCGCCAGAGCGGCAAGGCTCGTGCGCAGCGGGTTATCGCGCATCGTTGCCAGCGCCGCGATCAGGCTCTCCACGACGTCGATGCGCCGGGTGGACATCTGACCAGTCCTACGGGCGCGGCGCGGAGACGCGGATCGCATCGCCGTCGCGCAGTTCACGCAGCACCTGAAACGGACCGACCACGATGGGCGTGCGCTCGTTGAGGCCCTCGACCTCGATGTCGAGTCCTCCGATGGCGCCGGGCTTTACGGGTGTGAAGCGCACCGTCTCGCCGTCAATCACAAAGACGCCAGGCCGCTCCGGTCCGCCACCCGTCGGAGGCCGCAGCACGACGGCCTGCAGAGGGACCGTGAGCGCGTTGCTGCGTTCGGCGGTGATGATTTCCGCATCACAAGTAAGGCCCGGTCGGAGGCCGGGGGCCGGGGTTGTGAGACGAATGACGACGCGGAACTCGCGCGATGCGGCGCCAACGGAGGTGACGGGCAGGGCGCTGGCGCCCACCTCAATCACCGAGCCGGAGAACGACCGGCCCGAGGCCGCTTCGAGCGTCACCGTAGCGGGCTGGCCGGTGGTGATGCGCAGTATGTCGGCCTCAGCCACCTTGACCTCGGCATTCACCGACGCAAGGTCGGAGATGGTCATCAGCGTAGTGCCCGGCTGATTCTGGACGCCCACCACGACCATCTCACCTACGCGGACCGCCAGCCGCGTCACCACACCATCGATGGGTGACACGATCGCTGTCTTCCTGACGAGATCATCGGTTCGCACGCCCTGCGCGCGCCCCTGTGCGACGCGGCCGGCCGCCGAGTCCTGCAGCTGCCTCGCGCGATCCGCCGCGGCTCTGGACGAGGCGAGTTGCGCCGCCGCTGTCTCGGCAGTGGCACGCGCGGTGTCGAGCTCCGATGTTGAGATGAGACCCTGTGCATGCAGGGTGGTCCTTCGAGCGAGCTGCTGCGCGGCCTCCCGGGAACGCGCTTCAGCGGCCCCGAGATCGGCCTCCGCGGCACGGATACCCTGAGCGGCGGCGCGCTCGTCGGCCTCGAGGGACCGGACCTGGGCGTTGGATTCCGAGGCGGCGCCTCGGGCCTGGACGGCGTCGAGCCGTGCGAGGATCTGGCCGGCCTTCACGCGGTCGCCTTCAGCCACCGGCAGTTCCACGATCCGCCCCATCGTGTCGGATCCGATATCGGCGTAACGGGTGGCCACAATTTCGCCGGAGGCGGTGACGCTGGAACGGAATGTGGCCTGCCGCCGGACCGCGGCGGAATCAACGACCGGACGCACAGGCCCCCTGCGGACCAAGAGCAGCGCGACCGCGCCGGCGCCGAGCAGCAGGACGACGAGAGCAAGAATGGTTTTGCGCTGCATGTGGATCTGGGAGACCTGGAAACCAGTGGGGCGCGACGTTTGGACGCCCCGTTAGAGCGATAGTAGTGCAAACACGAGCGCGGTCATGACAAGGCCCTGGCGGGAGCGCGGTGGTCAGCGCCTCCCCTAAGATAGGACAATCCAGACCGCGTGCAGAAGCCATCTTCCAGTTCGAATCTCGCGTTGATGTTCAGCGGCGGCGGTGCGCGCGCCGGATACCAGATCGGGTTCCTCAGGGTGCTGGCCCGGGAATGCCCCGATGTCGTCCCCGACATCCTGACGGGCGTGTCAGCCGGCGGGATCAACGCCGCCTACCTGGCCGCGCGGCAGGAGCCGTTCGCGGTCAAGGTTGAGGGTCTCGCTGAGATCTGGGGCAACCTCCGGCTCGAGCAGGTGTTCAAGGTCGACGTGCGCGACCTTACGTCGCGGATCGCGCGCTGGGGCGGGCGACTCGTCGCCGGCGGCCGATTGCCGCTGAGCACGGCACGCAGCATGGTCGACACGGCGCCGCTCAACGCGCTGCTCGAGCACATGCTGGAGGCGGACGGCTCCGGCATCGCAGGCATCACCCGGAGCCTCGAAGACGGGTGGCTCCGCGCTATTGCGCTGACCGGGTCGAGCTATACCACCGGCCAGTCGGTCACCTGGGTACAGGCGCGCGACAACTGCGGCATCACCACCTGGGAACGGCCGCAGCGCAAGAGCACCATCTGCGCGCTCCGCGTCGATCACGTGATGGCCTCGGCGGCGCTCCCGTTTCTGTTTCCTGCCGTGCAGGTCGATGGCGCGTGGTACGGCGACGGCGGCATCCGCCTGACGGCGCCGCTGTCCCCGGCCGTTCATCTTGGCGCAGAGCGGATCATCGCCGTGTCAACACGCTACCCGCGCACGTGGGACGAGGCAGACCGCCCGGCCGTTGTCGGCTATCCACCACCCGCGCAGGTGGCTGGCGTGCTCTACAACGCGATCTTTCTCGATCAGCTCGACGCCGATGCGCTGCAGTTGCGGCGGATCAACGATCTCGTGGCGTCGTCGCGCGAGGGGGAGTCTGGCGGGTTGCGCCGAATCGACCTGCTGATGCTGCGCCCGTCCAAGGATCTGGGGCGGCTGGCGAATGACTACGAGCCGGAACTGCCGCGGGCGTTCCGGTTTCTCATGCGCGGTCTGGGCACACGCGAAACACGGT
>CANJYC010000083.1 GCA_947478985.1 Acidobacteriota bacterium
GATATGCACCTGAAACGATACAGACGGGAAACCGTTAAAGAAGCCCTCAGGGCCGTGCGCGAGGACCTCGGTCCGGACGCCCTCATTCTGTCCACGCGGCAGGTCGCCGCGCCGGGTGTGAAGGGGTGGTTTGGCGGCCGTGTCATCGAGGTGACGGCGGCGGCCGAACGGCCGGCGATGTCGGAGCCCCGACACACGGGAGTCGCCGAACCGCGCGCTGCCGCGAAAGCCTGGCGCTCGGAGGAGGCTGTCGCGAGCCGGGCGGATCGGGCGACGGACGAGGTCGTGGCCCGGCTACAGGCGGCCGGCCTTGACGGGGCCCTGGCCCGCGATGTCGCCCGGGCGCTGCCACGGAGCAAGCGGCGTGGCGCCACGCTTCAGTCGATTCGCGAAACCCTGGAACTGCAGTTGGCGACGCTCGCGGCGGAAGACACCAGTCTCGCGCCCATCGAAGTCTTCGTCGGCCCCCCTGGCGTGGGCAAGACGACGACAATTGCCAAGATCGCCGCACAGGAACGTGCCCGGCACGGGCGGCGCGTGAGCCTGATTTCGGCAGACGGCTACCGAGTCGGGGCGGTCGAGCAGTTGCGCCTCTTCGCCAACATTCTCGGCACCACGTTCGCGGTCGCGCGCACGCCACGCGAGCTCGAGAGCGCGCTCAGCGGCGCAAAGGGACCGCTCCTGCTTGACACGGCCGGACGCTCGCCGTCCGACGATGTCTCGCGCGAGATGCTGCGCGTCATCGCCGGACGTCGTGACGTGCGCACGCACCTGGTGATCGCCGCGAACACCCCGTACGTGACGGCGCGCAAAACCCTCGATCGCTTCGAGGATGCGCGCCCCTCACGCCTCGTGCTGACCAAGCTCGATGAGGCCGAATCGCTGGCGCCACTCGTATCGCTGCTGCGCGAGCGGCAATTGCCCATCTCCTACCTCGGAACCGGACAGTGCGTGCCCGAGGACCTCGAGCGAGCGACACCGGCGTCGCTCGCCGGCTGGCTGGCTGGTGACGCACAGCAGGGAGCGGTCGCGTGAAGGCGGAACGCGGGGCCACCGTGATGGCAGTCGCCAGCGGCAAGGGCGGCGTCGGGAAGACTACGGTCGCGGTCAATCTGACCGTGGCGCTCACGCGCCTCAACCATCGCGTGGCGCTCCTCGATGCGGACTTCGGTCTCGGCAACGTCGACGTCTTCCTCGGCCTCGCGCCGGAACGTCACATCGGGCATCTGCTGGCCGGTGACGCCACGCTGGCGGAGATTCTGATTCAGGGGCCTGGCGGCGCGCAGATCGTGCCGGCGAGTTCCGGTCTGCAGTCGCTGACGTCGCTGACCTCCGGGCAGCGGCATGTCCTGGCGAGCGCGTTCGAGAAGCTGTGCGCCAATCTCGATTTTCTGCTCATCGATACGGCCTCGGGAATCTCGGACAACGTGATTGAAACGATGCTGCTCGCCGGTCGCGTGATGCTGGTGACCTCGGTTGAACCGGCCGCCATCGTCGACGCGTATGCCACGGCCAAGGTGCTGCACAGTGCCGCGTCGTCGATGGAGATCGGCATCGTCGTCAACAACGCCCGCACGCCCGAGGACGCCACGCTCGCCTTTAAGCAACTCGATGCCGCCGCCAGACGCTTCCTGGGGCGGGGACTCAAGTATTACGGCTACGTCAGCGAGGATCCGGCCGTGCGCGACGCCGTGCTCGTGCAGAAGGCCATCGTCGATCACATGCCGCAGTCTCCGGCAAGTCGCTGCTTCCGCGTCCTCGCCGCGCGTATCGCCGGCTTGGGTCCGGTACGCGGTTCGGGATTGCGCCTCGCCACGGATGCAGGCCGGGTCATTCCGGCGTCAGAGGTACCCCAATGCGCCTAGCTACTCCACGGGTCGCGCCGGCACGCCTCACCGGGCCGGCCGCGGACACGGCCGGCGACACCCGTGACCGCCTGGTCATGGAACACGTCGGACTGGTCAAGTCCATGGCCCAGCGTCTGGCCATGCGATTGCCCTCGCAGGTCGAGGTGTCCGACCTGGTGAGCGTGGGTGTCCTCGGTCTGATCGACGCGGCCGGCCGCTACAAGCCGGGCCTCGGGGTGCCGTTTGATGCCTTCGCCCGGCGTCGTGTCCAGGGCGCGATGCTCGATTCGCTGCGCGACCTCGACTGGGCGCCGCGCTCGCTGCGCCGGATGCGACGTGATGTGGACGGCGCGCTCGCCAAGCTCCGCCGCCAGTTTGCCCGCGAGCCAGAGGAGAGCGAGATCGCCGCAGAGATGGGGATGTCGGTCGCCGACTACGAGAAGACGATTCAGCAGCTGCGTCGCCTTGATATCGGGGCCGTCCGCTCTCTCGATGCTCCGACCGAGGACGGCACGTCGCGGCTCGAGCTGTGCGTGGACCCCACCGAAGGCGTGGTCACGCAGCTCGAACGCAAGGAACTGCGCGGACACCTGGCCAAGGCCATCGAGCAGCTGCCTGAGCGCGAGCGCCAGATTCTGGCGCTCTATTTCGAAGAGGAATTGACGCTCGCTGAAATCGGCGAGGTCATCGGTGTGGGTGAATCACGCGTCTCTCAACTGCGGTCCCTGGCCCTGTCGCGCCTTCGCACGCTGCTGCGGGAATCCCTTGGGATGGAGCCGATCGAGTCGTGAACAAGATCCTCTCGCAAGACGAAATCGACGCGCTGGTGAGCCGGGCGTCCGGCCGGCCTTCCACGACGGAGGAGCGCCGGTCGATCACTGCCGACAGCATTCTCACCTACAACTTCCGCCGGCCGGACCGGGTGTCGAAGGAGCAGCTGCGCTCGCTGCATTTCCTCCATGACCGGTTCGCCAAGAACCTGTCGACGTCGATGTCGGCGTTTCTGCGGGCGATGACTGACGTCAGCCTGGTCTCGGTGGAGCAGTTCGCGTACGCCGAGTTCCTGATGTCGCTCCCGGATCCGACGGCGTTCTATTCGGTGGCGATGTCGCCGCTTGAGGGCGTCGGGGCACTGGAGATCAACCCCTCGGTTGCGTTCACGATGGTCGACCGCATGCTCGGCGGCGCCGGCGATACGGCACCACCGGACCGCGCGCTGACCGAGATCGAGCAGAACGTGCTCGACTCCGTCGTCAAGCTGGTCCTGGAACATCTGACCGATACCTGGCGTTCCATCACCGATGTGCGCTTCCGCATTCAGGGCCGCGAAACCCGCCCGCAGATGCTGCAAGTGACCGGCCCGAACGAGGTCGTCATCCTGCTCGCATTCGACCTCCGGGTCGGAGAGAGCAGCGGCATGTTGAGCATCTCCATCCCGGCCGCCGCCATCGAGACGATGGAAGAGAAGGTGACGCAGGGCTGGAACCGGAACAACCGGCAGCCGACGGCGCAGCAGCAGGCACACCTGCATGCGAATCTCGGCCGCGTGCTGCTGCCGGTGACGTCATCGCTGACCACGCTGATTGGCACCCGGGAACTGCTGGCGTTGCAGCCCGGCGACGTCATCGCACTCGGACACTCGGCCAACAGTCCGGTTGATGTCCAGATTGGCAGCGTGCGCCGCTTCAGCGGGCGCCTCACCTGCGTGGGTGGGAGCGCAGCGGTTCTCCTTGACCAGCCCGGTGGTGCCGAGGGCGAACCTGGCACGGCTTTAGCACTCGTAGGAGCCACGGCATGAGTGAACACATGAATGAGACAAGCGGCCCTGGTGTGAACGTGCCCCCACAGGGCGATGCCTCGCGGATTGACGTCATCCTCGACATGGACCTGCCGGTGGTCGTGCGCTTCGGGCACACCGAGATGCCGCTGCGCACGTTGACGCGGCTTGGGCCCGGGTCGGTGATTGACCTGGGGCGTTCACCCGACGAGCCCGTCGACGTGATGGTGAGCAATCGCGTCGTGGCGCGCGGGGAAGTGGTGATTGTGAGCGGGAACTATGGAATCCGGATCATCGATGTGGTGAGTCCGTCCGAGCGAATGCCCTGGCTGGAGGCCTAACGTGGAGACCCAAGTGATGTTGATGACGGTTGGAGGCGGCACGCTACTCATGCTTGGCGCGCTGGTGTGGATCCATGTGCAGCAGCGGGCCGCGATCGAGCGCCTGGACGACCGCCTGGCGCACCTGCTGGCCGGCATCTCACTTCTGACCGACACGACGGAAAGCGCGCTGCGCGAAGTGGCGAGTGAAGTCACCCGTCTGGGGACGATGACCGAGGCGGCCAAGGTCCGTCCGCGCGCGGTCACGCAGCGGCGAATCGCCGCATCGGTGGGCCGGGGTCGCTCGGTTCAGGACATCGCCGCGCTGGAGCAGATTTCGGAAGGCGAGGTCCGGCTCCGGCTGCAGCTTGAGAACGCACGGAAGGAGCGGGTGAGCCATGCCTCGGTGCGCTGACTTCACGTGCGGACGCTGGCGGCCTGAACGGCTGGCCCCCAAGTGGGCCGCAGGTCTCCGCTTCAACGGTCATTGGTATTGCTCGCGCGAGTGCGTGGAACATGCGGCGCGCATCGGTCTCGACGCGCCGGCGATTGCCACGGCGTCAGCCGGGGCACTGCCGCCGCTGAAACTGGGCGTGCTGCTGCGGCACCTCGGGGCGATCTCCGAGGACACGCTCGACCGCGCGCTCGAATCACAGCGCTCGACCGGTCGCCGCCTCGGCGAGGAACTACTCGCACTCAATCAGGCGCCCGCCGAGGCGATTCTGAAAGCGCTCGCGGCCCAGAGCAACATCAGCTATCTGCCGGCGTTTGACGTGACTCGAGTGATGCACGGCCCGTCGTGGTTGCCGACTGACACCGTTCGCGCGCTCGGGCTGGTTCCGTTTGAAGCCAATGAGGCGCAGAAGCGCCTGCACGTGGTGTGCACGGCTCCGGTGCCGCGCTCGGCCATGCGCGCGCTGCTGAAGCTGACGGGCTGGACCGCGGAGCCCTACATGGTCGAGGACGACACGTGGCAGCAGGCCCTGCGGACCTATCGGTCGACGGCGGAGGTCAGCGGCCAGCGGCGTGAAACGGTGACCGTCGTCGGGCCCGATGCCGCCGCCGCACGGATCGCCGATAGCGCCTTGCTCGATCGCTCGGTCACGATGCGAACGGCCAATTGCGACCAGTACACCTGGGTGCGTGTTGAAGGCAAACAGCAGGTCTCGGATCTGCTGATTCCCACGGTGGAGGAGCCATGCCCGGCGGTACGTATAGCGCGTTAAGCGGCATGCGGACGCGGCTCGAGGAACTCGACCGCCTGGCCGCCGATCTCGCCAACGTCAATACGGCAGGCTACAAGACCGAGCGGGCATCGACCGTCGCGATTGATCGGGACAGCTTCAACTCGCAGTTCGAGGCCGCCGTGGACGTGGCCCGAGGGAATACCAAGATCGACTGGCGGCCGGGACTTATCGCCAATACCGGCCGCGACCTCGACGCGGCCATAGACGGCAAGGGGTTTTTCGTTGTGGATACCCCCGCAGGCGAGCGATATACGCGGGCCGGCAACTTCGTCAAGCGGGTTGACGGTGTGCTGACAACCTCGGCGGGGGAGCCCATTCTCGGAGAGAGCGGACCGATCAAGCTGCCGAACGCTCCGGTCAGCATCGCCGATGACGGCACCATCCGCAGCGGGGCGACCCAGGTGGGTCGTTTGCAGATCGTGGAATTCGAGTCCGAGAAGGACCTGATCAGGGAATCGGGATCCCGCTTTAAAGCTTTACCGGGCTCTTCGCCGCCACAGACGGTCGAGGCCAAGGTGGTCGGAGGAGCACTCGAGCAGTCGAACGTGTCCGTCGTCGACCGGATGGCCAAGCTGACCGAGTTGTCGCGCAACTTCGAGTCGCTGAACAAAGGCGTGAATACCTTGATGACCGAGCTCGACGGACGCGCGATCTCCGAATTAGGCAAGCGGTAACGAGACTTAGCAGGCACTAGAGGCAGGACCATGATTCGAGCTCTGTATACGGCGGCGAGCGGCATGAACGCGCAGCAGGCGAACATCGACAACGTGGCCCACAACCTGGCCAACGTGAACACCGCCGGCTTCAAGAAGAGCCGCATGGAGTTCGAGGACCTCGTCTACCAGCAGATGAAGGCACCGGGCACCCCCACGTCTCAGGAGGGCGAGGCGCCCGTTGGGCTCGAAGCAGGCCTCGGCACGCGCGTAGTGGCGAGCGCGCGGAACTTCAGCGCGGGCAATCTCCGCAGCACGAGTGCGCCGCTGGACATCGCGATTGAAGGACAGGGCTTCTTTCAGTTGACGATGCCGGGTGGCCAGACCGGGTACACCCGCGCTGGTGCCTTCCACGTAGACGGCCAGGGAAAGATCGTCACGGCTGACGGCATTCCGCTCTCGCCGGCCATCACCATTCCGGCCAACGCCTTGACGGTCAGTATCTCCAAGGACGGCATCGTATCGGCCACCACGCCGGGCGCAGACCCTCAGCAGCTCGGCACGATCGAGCTGGCCAATTTCCAGAATCCCGCGGGCCTGCAGGCGCAGGGCGGCAATATGTTCGTGGCCACGATCGCATCGGGTGACCCGGTAACGTCGGTGCCGGGAAGCGAAGGCATGGGCACGCTGGCGCAGGGCTTTCTCGAGGATTCCAACGTCAGCGTTGTCGAGGAAATGGTCAACATGATTCTGGGACAACGCGCCTACGAGGCGAACTCCCGCGTGATCCGCGCAGCCGACGAGATGCTGCAGCAGGTCAATAACCTCTCGCGGTAATCAACGATGAGCTCGACCATCACGGACATCTACGGCCGCGTCATCCTCATCATCTTTGTGATGGCGGTGCTGCTGGCCGCCGCCAGGGCGGCGTTTGCCGCCCCGGAGGTGACCACACCGGCACAGGCTATCGAACAGGCGGTGGCGTTGCGGATCGGGGATCAGGGCCAGGTGCGCGCCGGGGCGATCGCGACCACGGTGGCGCCCGAGCCCGGCCTCCGTGCGCAGCCGGAGCCTGGCGCGCGGACCGGCCAGCCCGCGCGGTTTGTGCTGCTGGTCGGACAGACGCGCCGCGGCACCGCCGTGGCGACTGTGACGGTCAACGGTGTCTATGCGCGCGCCGCGCGCGCCGTCGAGCGGGACGCGCTCATCAGTGCCGAGGATGTGGAATTGGTGGATGGGGAGTGGCCGGCCGTGTCGTTTACCCACTTGCCGTCGCCGGATGCCGTGGTGGGATTACAGGCGCGCCGTGCCATCGCGCCGGGCGAGATGTTCACGAACGTCGTCCTCGACGTTCCCGCGCTGGTGCGGGCTGGCGAGGACGTCGAGATGGCCGCCACCGTGGGCTCGGTGCTCGTGACC
>CANJYC010000084.1 GCA_947478985.1 Acidobacteriota bacterium
CCTGCTGCACCACCATTTTCAGTTGTCCGACGGGCAATTCCGCGAACAGGCCTATCCCCGCGAACCCAGCAGCCCCCGTCCTGCCAAGGCCCGGCAGTGTGGCCAACGTCATCCCGCCGACCCCGAGCACCGGCACCCGCGTCGCCGCCGCGACGCCTGCAAGCAGGGCCGCGCCAGCCGCGCCCCTCCCTGGCTTGGATACGGTCTCGAACACGGTGCCACAGAGCAGATAGTCCAGCCCCCCGGCATCCGCGGCCGATATCGCCTCACTCACGGCGTGCACGGAGCGTCCAATCAGGAACGCCGGCGGGACAACTGCGCGGGCGCGCGCAGCCGGCATGGAGTCGCCGCGCAGATGCACGCCATGTGCGCTCGCAGCCAGCGCCACATCGAGCCGTTCGTTGACGACGACACGCGCCCTGGTCCCGCGCACCGCCTCGACACAGCCAGCGACGAGCGCCGTCAGCGGTCCGGCCTCGAGGTCGCGCTCACGCACCATGACGAGGTGCACCCCGGCCCGTGCCGCAGCTGAGACACGCGCGGCCGTGGCCTGATCCCCGCCACTGCCGAACCGCGAGCGATCCGTGATCAGACACACGATTGGCCCCACGTCACTCCTTGTCGGGGGTTGGCGGCGCCACGGTGGCAAGGGACGGATCGACCTTCTTCGTCATGAAGAGGGACACCAGGTCAGCAATCCCGGTCGCAATGTTCACCAGTCCGAGCCCTGACACCGCGCCACGGACGAAGTTGTTGCTGATGATGCTGTGAAGAACGGGCACAGCGGTCGCGAAGTAATTGCGGTCCCAGAATGGCGACCAGGGGACGATCACCAGGACGAATCCCGCCTCAAGGAACAGCGCGATGATCAGCAGCCGCCTCATGCGCCTCCGCTCGCAGCCAGCGCGCGCGCCAGCCGCTCAACACGACTACGGACGTCGCGGTAGCCCCCGGCCTCTGCGTCGAGTTCCATCAGGACGGCGAGCGCCCGCGCGGACTCCCCCATTCGCTCGAGTGCGTCGGCCAGCTCGTAGAGCAGCGCACAGCCAGCTTCAGGCGATGGCGATGGCGCCTCCGCGGCGCGCTCGAGCCAGTCGATGCCGGCATGGACCTCGCCTTGCTCGATGTACAACCGTCCCAGCTGCGCGGCCGCGTCGAACCGGAACAGCGGATCCCTGGCAGCGGCTTGAAGGTCGACCGCCGCCTCGGCCTGCCGCCCTTCCACCAGCAGCTCAAGCCCCCGACGGTATCGTTCGCTGGCGCCGCTGCCGTCGCCCGCCTCCGCGATGCGGCTCCGCAGATCCTCGAACACAGATTCGAGATCGCGTGCTGGACCGGCCTGTACGACAGGCGCCGGCGCGACCGTCTCCAGGCCAGCAAGTGCGTCGCTCAGATCAATCTCGAGAGATTCAAGATCGAAAACGTCTTCCACCGGATGCCTGTCCTGGCCCGCATCGAGCTGCTCACCCTGAGCCTCGACGCTTGGCAGCTCGAGCGTGACCGCGTCCGGCACTGCCTCCTCGACCGCGGGCACACCGCCGGAAGGGCGCAACTCGGCAAGCTTGGCAAGGGCGGCAGCGTGCGGGGCAATCCGCAGGAGTGATTCCAGAGCATCGACGGCGCGGGCCACGTCGCCTTCGAGCAGCGCCACGTCAGACAGCACATCGATGCCGCCCCAGGCCTCCTCGATGCGGCCACCCGCCGCGAGGGCCTCGCAGAGGGCCCGCACCTCCTCGTACCGCGCAGGAGCCAGCGTCAGGACCCGCATCAGTGCCGGGCGCGCATCACGCTGCGGGTCGTTGAGTTCGAGCCGCGCGAGGTTCAACAGCACGTCCGGATCGTCGGGCCGCTGCTGCACCGCCGTGCGTGCAGCCTCCACGAGCGACGCCGGCTCAACCTCGATAGTCGCCAGGCGCTTCTGAACATCTGCGGCGCCCTGTATGTCACCGCGCTCGCGGCACAGGCCCACGAGCCGGCGGTAATAGGCCTTCGCGTCCACGAGCAACCCCTGCCGGGCGGCAACGTCGCCAAGCCGGAGCAGCGTGTGCGCATCGCTCTCCTGTAGCTTCAGCGCCTTCTTGTAGACGGCCGCGGCGCGCGCCAGAAACCCTTCTGCAAAGAGATGATCAGCTACGCGGATGAACTGCGCTGCAGCGCGCGCGCCATCGCCGGCCCGCAGGTAGAGATCGCCGAGCGCGTTGACGGCATTCCAGTCACCTGGTGCTTCCTCGACTAGACGCGCGTACTCCGCAATGGCTCCGTCAAGCCGTCCCATGCGAAGCAGCCGCTCCGCGTGCTTCAAGCTCTCTTCGCGATTGATGGGCACGAGCGCCTTATTCGATCGTATCAAAGCGCATTCCACGTGGCGTGAACGAGCGACGGTGCAGCGGCGAATAGCCGAAGCGCGCCAGGGCGTCGAGATGCTCGGCGGTGCCATACCCCTTGTGCCGGTCGTAGCCGTATCGCGGATCGATGGCGTGATGGGTGAGCATCTCTCGGTCGCGGGTCACCTTGGCGACAATCGAGGCTGCGGCGATAGCGGCGCACCGGCGGTCTCCCTGCGGGACGCCGCGCTGCGCGATGAGCAGGTCAGGAATACGGAAGGCGTCTACGAGCACGAGATCCGGCAGGGGTGCCAGCGCCAGGACGGCCCGTCGCATGGCCTGCAGGGAGGCTCTGTGGATATTGATGGCGTCGATTTCAGCTGGGGTGGCGGAGCCGACCGCCCAGGCCAGGGCCCTGCGCGTGATCACATCGTAGAGGCGCTCGCGCTCACGTGCCGTGATCATCTTGGAATCGCAGACCCCGGGAATGGCCCGATCGGGGTCGAGAATCACGGCCGCGGCCATCACCGGCCCGGCCAGACAGCCTCGACCGACTTCGTCACAGCCGGCGACACGATGGAACCCCCAACGCCGCATGGCGTTCTCGAGGGTTCTCATCGCGCGCACGCGAGCCATGAGCCTGAATCTCGACCGTAATCCGGTAAAGGGAAACGCTAAACGACGCGCTTTGTCTCTTTCATGCGCGCCGCCTTCCCCTTCAGGTCCCGGAGGTAGTACAGCTTGGCGCGGCGGACGCTCGCCGAACGGAGGACGTCGACTTTGGCGATCGTCGGCGAGTGCAGCGGGAAGATGCGCTCGACGCCCTGGCCGAACGAAATCTTCCGCACCGTGAAGGACGCGCGGGCGCCGCCACGATGCAGGCCGATGACGAGCCCTTCGAAGATCTGGATGCGCTCCTTCTCTCCTTCGCGCACCTTCACGTGCACCTTCACCGTGTCTCCAGACTTCATGTCGGGCCGCGCCGTCATCTGCGACTTCTCGACCAGCTCAATCGCGCTCATGTGCTCTCTCCTTCAGAATCTCGTTCAGCAGCGTCCGCTCCTCGTCGTCGAGCGCCACCTGCTCCAGCAGTTCCGGCCGCCGTTCCAGCGTTGCCGCCAGTGCCGCCTTCTTTCGCCACCGCCGGACCTGTGCATGATGCCCCGACAGCAGCACGTCCGGCACTTTCATTCCAGCAAACTCAGCCGGACGCGTGTAATGCGGAAAATCAAGCAACCCGCGCGAAAACGAATCCGCCTCCACCGACTGCTCATCCCCGACCACGCCCGGCACGAGCCGGCTCACCGCGTCGACCACGACGAGCGCCGGCAACTCGCCGCCGCTCAGCACGTAATCGCCGATCGACATCTCCTCGGCCCCAACCAGCGCACGGACGCGCTCGTCGATGCCCTCGTACCGCCCGCACAGCAGCACGACGTGGCCCAGCGTCCGCAACCGCTCCGCCTCCGCCTGTGAAAACCGGCGTCCCTGCGGCGAGAGCAGGACCACAGCGCCCGGCGTGCCGCGCGTCGCGGCGATCTGCGCCACCGCGGCGATGAGCGGCTCCGGCTTCATCACCATCCCCGGCCCGCCGCCGTACGGGATGTCGTCGACGCTCCGGTGCCGATCGCTTGTGTGCTCCCTCAGGTCATGGACCTGGATATCAAGGAGCCCCTGCTCAATGCCGCGGCTGACGACGCCTTCCGCGAGCCCCGCCTGTACCATCCGCGGGAAGATCGTGACGATGTCGAACTTCATTCAGGTCGAGCAGCCCTTCCGGCGGGTCGATCCGAATCCGCTTCGCCGCGATATCGATCTCGGTGCAGATGGCCTGCGTCAGCGGAATCAGAACCTCGCCCCGTTCACCGTGCACTACCAGCACGCGTCCGCCCGTGCCCCCGTCAACCCGCGCGACCTTGCCCACCTGCGCCCCCGTGGTGTCTTCCACGTCGCACCCCACGAGCTGGTGCTGGTAGTACGTGTGCGCGCCGAGGGGCTGCAGTGTCTCTTCCGGCACCCGCAGCTCAAGGCCACCCAGCCGTTCGGCGTCCTCAATGCGCGTGCACCCCTCGAACCCCACGATGGCCCGCCCGCCGTGCACCCGCGCTGTTGCAATCTTCAGCGTGTGTGTCCCGTCGGCGGCCCGCATCCAGAGCGTCGCCCCCGGCACGAAACGCTCGTCCACGAAATCCGTCTCGGGACTGATGACAACGTCTCCGCGCAGGCCATGCGGCCTGGTGATGCGCCCGACGACGGCCATCTCATCCCACGCAGCCACTCGAATTACTCCCACGACCGATCCATCCCGCCACGCCAGACACCCTTGCGAGGCAGTCTGCCGGGCGATTGCAAGCGGACGCTAGTCCCTGATATCGAGCTGCGCGCGCCGGCCGTGCTTCTCTGCCGTGACCGCCACCAGCGTCCGAAGCGCCGTCACCGTGCGCCCCTGCCGCCCGATGATCTTGCCCATGTCGCCTGGCGCCGTACTCAGCTCCAGCACGGTCACGCCACGGCGTTCCGTTTCCGTGACCTGCACCGCATCCGGGTGATCGACGAGCGCTCTGACGACAACTTCGACGACCGCCTTCAGCGGGCTGCCGCTCACTGCGCCGCCACCCGCGTCGGACGTCGGCATTACTGAGCCGCTGGCGTCTCGGCCGTCACGACCGGGGCCGACAGATCGCGCGACAGGTGCTTGGCAATCAGTGTGCGGACCGAGTCCGACGGCCGCGCGCCCTTGCTCAGCCAGTACTGGACACGCTCCTTATTGATGTCGACCTGAGCCGGCTTCAAGCGGGGGTTATACGTGCCAAGGTTCTCGACGAAGTCAGCCTCGATCTTCGAGCGCGCTTCGGTCAACACCACGCGGAAAAAGGGTCGCTTCTTTGACCCAACCCGCCTCATTCGAATCGACAGCATTTCTACTCCGTAGACGTCAGCGCGTCTTGATGAGCCCCCATGGGCCGCCCTTCTTCCGCTTCCTGCCACCGGGCATCGCGAACCCGCCACCGCCACCCTGCGGCAACTGTGGCGACTGCGACATCCCCTTCATGCCCTTCAGACTGGGCATGCCGCCCTGCCCGATCATCTGCAGCATCTTCTTCATCTCGGTGAACTGCTTGAGAAGGCGATTCACCTCCTCCACCGATGTGCCACTGCCCGCGGCGATACGCTTGCGGCGGCTGCCGTTGATGATTTTGTCGTTCCGCCGCTCGTCCGCCGTCATCGAGCAGATGATCGCTTCGACGCGTCCCATCTGCTTCTCGTCCGGCTTCTGTTGGGCCAGTTCTTTAATCTGGCCCATCCCCGGGATCATCCCGAGAATGTTCTCGAGCGGCCCCATGCGCTTGAGAGTCTTCAGCTGCTTCCGGAAGTCATCGAGGGTGAATTCGTTCTTCCGGAGCCTGGCTTCGAGCTCCTCGGCTTCATCCTTGTCGACCGCCTGTTCAGCCCGCTCGATCAGCGTGAGCACATCGCCCATGCCGAGCATGCGTGACACGATGCGGTCGGGGTGGAACAGCTCGAGATCCTCGAGCCGCTCGCCGCTCCCGACAAACGCGATCGGCACACCAACGACCGAGACCACCGACAGCGCCGCGCCGCCCCTGGCGTCGCCGTCGAGCTTGGTCAGCACCACGCCGGTGACGCCGACGCGGCGGTGAAACTCGCCAGCGCTCTTAATCGCGTCCTGTCCGGTCATCGCATCGGCGACGTAGAGCAGGTCTGACGGCTCCACGGCATCCTTGATCGCCTGAAGCTCGTCCATCAGTTCGTCATCGATGTGCAGCCGGCCTGCCGTATCGACGATCACCGTGTCGAATCCTTTGGCCTTGGCCTCGGCGAGCGCGCCCTTTGCGCGTGCCACCGGGTCCATCGTCTCCGGTGCATGCACCTTGACGTCAGCCTGCTGCGCCACGACTGAAAGCTGCTGAATCGCGGCGGGCCGGCGCACGTCGGTCGACACCATGATGGGGTGCCGACCCTGGCGCTTCAGCCACATCCCGAGCTTCCCCGAGGTCGTGGTCTTGCCCGAACCCTGCAACCCGAGAAGCAGGACCACGCGTGGCGTCGGCGCCTGCTTCCGGAGCCCGCCTTCCGCGTCACCGAACAGGGCGAGCAGCTCGTCCCGGACGATCTTCGTGACCTGCTGCCCTGGCGTCAGGCTCTTCAGGACCGTCTGGTCCATCGCCTTGTCGCGGACGCGATCGACGAACGCCTTGACGACCTTGAAGTTGACGTCTGCTTCGAGCAGCGCCATCCGGATTTCCCGCAGAGCCGACTCGACCAACTCCGGGGTCAGCCGCACTTCGCCCCGTAATGACGTGAAAACGTCCTGGATGCGGGTGCTGAGCGAATCGAACATGGAAATCAGGGCGTACTAACGCGCTAAACCTAACGTGCGCAAACCCTTATCTTAGGCGAGGAACTATACCGATGACAAGCGGTGGCCGAGCTTGTCCTTCTTGGTCTTGAGATACTTCCTGGTGCCGTCGTGTGCAGGTATCTCAAGCGGCACGGTGCCGGACACTTCCAGGCCGTACCCCTGAAGACCGACGAATTTCCTTGGATTATTGGTCAAAAGCCGCATGGTGCGGATGCCCAACTCGCAGAGAATCTGGGCGCCAATCCCATAGTCACGCTGGTCGGCCTTGAACCCCAGGCGCTCGTTCGCCTCGACCGTATCGAGGCCGCCGTCCTGCAGCGCGTAGGCCCGGATCTTGTTCGCGAGGCCGATCCCACGCCCCTCCTGGTTCAGATACAGCAGCACTCCGCGCCCCTCTGCGGCGATGCGGGCCATGGCCGTATCGAGCTGATCGCCGCAATCACAACGCCCGGAATGGAACACATCGCCCGTGAGGCACTTCGAGTGCACGCGCACAAGGACGTCCCGTCCCTCGCCGATCTCGCCG
>CANJYC010000085.1 GCA_947478985.1 Acidobacteriota bacterium
CCGACCGACGTCAACGGGATCAACAAGGCGGCGGGCGAGTACTACCACCTCGTCTACAACAACGTGTTCGGCGTCCGCGCCTGTTCGCTTCGCCTGACCAACGTCTACGGGCCGCGGCAGCTGCTGAAGCACAACCGGCAGGGGTTCATCGCCTGGTTCATTCGCCTGGCGCTCGAGAACCGCGAAATCCAGATCTACGGCGATGGCCGGCAGCTCCGCGACTTCGTGTACGTCGATGATTGCGCTGATGCGTTCCTCCGTGCCGGCGCGAGCGAGGCATCGAGCGGACAGGTGTTCAACGTGGGCGGAGGAGACCCGATCGCGCATCGCGATCTCGTCGATCTGCTGATTGCCACCGCGGGCACGGGACGCTACCGCCTGGTCGAGTGGCCCCCTGAGAAGAAGGCGATCGACATCGGCGACTTCTACGCAGACTCGACGCTGATCGGCAGAACGCTCGGGTGGCAGCCTCGCACGCCGCTACGCGAGGGGCTGATGCGTACGCTCGATTTCTACCGGACGAACCTGGCGCAGTACGTCACCACCGGCGACGGACAGGTCGTGGCGTCGTGAGCGTACCCGCGGTGCCGTTCCTCGACCTGCGCTCCGGCGACGACGCGGCTGACGTCCGCGCCGCAATCGATCGCGTCATCGCCAGCGGGTGGTTCGTCCTCGGCCCCGAGGTCGAGGCGTTCGAAGCGGAGTTCGCGGCAGCCAGCGGTGCACGCTTTGCTGTCGGCGTCGGCAATGGCACCGATGCGCTCACGCTGCTGTTGCGCGCCGCAGACATTGGCCCCGGCGACGAGGTAATCGTGCCTGCGCTCACCGCCGCCTTTTCGGCCATGGCCGTCCTCGCAGCCGGCGCACAGCCGGTCTTCGCCGATCTCGATCCGGCGCGGCTGACTCTCGATCCCGGCGCGTGCGAGGCGGTGATCACGCCGCGCACGCGCGCCATCATGCCGGTCCATCTCTACGGCCAGGCCGCTGACGTGCCGGCGCTGCGAGCGCTGGCGGATTCACATTCGCTACTGCTCGTCGAAGACTGCTGCCAGGCCCACCTCGCGACGTGCGCGGGTGTGCCCGTGGGCACGACCAGCTTCGGCGGCGCCTTCAGCTTCTACCCGACGAAGAACCTCGGCGCGCTCGGTGATGGCGGGGCCGTGATCACCAACGATGCCGCCGTAGCCGAGAGACTGCGGCGCCTCCGTAACGGCGGGCAGCGCGAGCGGTACCAGCACGACGAACCGGGCCTCAACAGCCGGCTCGACGAGTTGCAGGCGGCCGTACTGCGGGCACGCCTGCCCTGTCTGGCGGTGCAGACGGCACGCCGCCGGGCGATCGCGGCCGAGTACCGCCGCACACTCCCAGCGTGGCTGCCGCCCGTGGCGCAGGTCGACGCCGGACACGTCTATCACCTCTTTCCCGTCCGCTCGTCCGATCGCGACACGCTCCAGCGGCACCTGCACGCGGCCGGCATCGACACGCTCGTTCACTATCCGCTGGCACTCACCGAACAGCGCGCGTTCGCGTCGCCGACTCCGGCACCCTGCCCGGTGGCCGAACGCGCGGCGCGTGAGGTGCTGTCGTTACCGATGCGACCCGGCCTCAGCGATGCGGACGTCGCGGCCGTGGTCGAGGCGGCTCACTCATTTCAGAAGGGACGCGTACACGCGTGAAAGCATTGCTCACCGGCGGCGCCGGCTTCATCGGCTCCCATCTTGCAGAACGGCTCCTGGCCGACGGTCACGAGGTCGCGGTCCTCGACAACCTGTCGACCGGCTCGATCGATAACATCGCGCACCTGAAAGGCGCGCAAGGCTTCACCTACACCATCGACACGGTCACCAACGAGCCGCTGCTCGCCGAGCTCATCGACCGCTGCGACGTGGTGTTCCACCTCGCCGCGGCAGTGGGTGTGAAGCTGATCGTCGAGCAGCCCGTGCACACCATCGAGACCAACGTCCACGGCACCGAGGTGGTGCTGAAGCTCGCGAACAAGAAGAAGAAGCTGGTGTTCATCGCATCCACCTCCGAGGTGTACGGCAAGAGCACCGACGTCCCGTTTCGCGAAGGATCGGACCTCGTGCTCGGCGCCTCGGTGAAGCACCGCTGGGCGTATGCCTGCAGCAAGCTCATCGATGAATTTCTCGCGCTCGCCTACTGGAAGGAACGAAAGCTCCCGGTCGTGGTCGTCCGGCTGTTCAACACCGTCGGGCCCCGCCAGACCGGGCAGTACGGCATGGTGCTCCCGACATTCGTCCGGCAGGCGCTCGCCGGCGCGCCGATTACCGTGTTCGGCGACGGCACCCAGTCGCGCAGCTTCACCTATGTGGGCGATGTCGTCGAGGCCCTGGTGACGCTCGCGCAGGAACCGCGCGCCGTCGGAGAGGTCTTCAACATCGGCAACGTGGGCGAGGTCTCGATGACCGACCTGGCGCTGAAGGTGAAGGCGATGACCGGAAGCCAGTCGCCGATCCATTACATCCCGTATGACCAGGCCTATGAGGAGGGTTTCGAGGACATGCCGCGGCGCGTGCCGGACATCTCCAAGATCCGCGGGCTCATCGGCTACGAGCCACAGCTCGGCCTGGACGCCATCGTGCAACGGGTAATCGACTACTTTCGCGGGCAATAGCGGCCATGTGATGAGACGCGGCCGTATACTGTGATCGGTCTCTTCCAGACATGAATCTCAAGCCCCTGGCGGCCGTCCTGATGCTCCTGTGCTGCGTCGCTCCCGCGAATGCGCAGGCCGTCAAGGTGCGCTTCCATGACGGGCTGGTCAGCCTCAGCGCGCAGAATGCGCCGCTGCGCACGATCCTTGCGGAATGGGCGAAACTCGGCGGCGCCACGGTCACCAACGCGGAACGCATCCCCGCCACACCGCTCACCCTCGAGCTGAACGACATCCCTGAGCGCCAGGCGATCGACATTCTGCTGCGGAATGTCAGCGGCTATCTCGCCGCGCCCCGGCCGGTGGGCAAGCCAGGCGTGGCCGTCTACGACCGCATCCTCATCCTGGCCACGAGCGCGGCGCCTCGCAGTGCGCCGCCGCCCGCGGGAGCTCAGGGACGTCAGGCCCCGCCGCAACCGCAGCAGCCACAGATCGTCCCCCTCCCCGCTGACCCGGATGACCCGGCCGACGAGGATGTTCCCCCGCAGATTGCCCCGTTCCCGCGCCCCGGGGGACCCGGGAGGCCTGGCCCCTACGGGGTTCCACAGCCACCGGAGCCGGATGACGACCAGCCTGAGCCAACGTCGCCGCCGGCCGCGGGTAATCCATTTGGCGTACCGACAGGCGCCACGAGCCGTCCCGGTGTCATCACGCCTGTTCCACAGGTACGGCCCCAGCCTGGAACGCGACCCAGACCCAGCCCATCGCGGTAACGATCGCCTCTACAATATGAGGTGATGTCGGAAATCGATCGCTTCAGACCCGACGATCGTCGCGGCGTCGATACGCTCTATCGCCGCATGCACGGCGCGGACGCAGCCGAGGCGCACCGCCTCCGCTGGGAATGGCAGCACCGCCGCAATCCCTACAACACCGACGGGCAACCCGGCATCTGGGTCGCGCGAGAGGGACCGACCGTCGTCGGTCAGTACCCGACGCTGCCAGTGTGCGTCTCGCTCAAGGGCCTTGAGATTGGCGGCGCCTGGGGCAGGAACGCGGTCGTGGCGCCCGAGCGTGACGGGCAGGCGCTCGACGAAGCGCTGGTGCGCGCCTGGGATCGCAACAGCGGCGCCGTGCTCACGCTCGGAGCGACCGGTGAATCACGGCAGCTGCTCGACCGTCTGCACTGGCCGTCCGCACACGTGCTGCCCTGCCTCGTCAAGCCGCTGACGCGTCGCGCCATCCGCTTTCCGAGCTGGCCGACACCGCTCAACAGACTCATCTCGGCGCTGACGCTGCCGGTCGTGCAGATTGTGTCGCGGTCGCGTCCGCTGCGCGCGGAATGCGAGCCGATCCGCCGCTTCGATTCGTCGTTCACTGCGCTCTGGGAACGGCTCGCCCCGAAGTTCGACCTCGCCGTCAGGCGCGACGCGCCCTACCTGAACTGGCGCTACATCGAACCGCCGCACGTGCGCTACTCGGTCGTGGCGCTGAAGCGTCAGGGCGAGGTGCACGGCTACGCGGTCTATCGGCACCGGCATGAACCGCTCGGCCGCGTCACGATGCTCGTGGACTTCCTCGTCGATCCGGACGATATCTCCGGCCTCAAGACACTGCTGCGCTGGGTCGATCGCGCGGCGCGTGCCGAGGATGCCGACAAGGTGCGCTGCTATGCGATGCACGGCGCGCTCCGCCGTGTGCTGCGCCGCAACGGCTACTTCAACGTCAAGTCGACGATTGAAGTGAGCGTCAAGATCAATGCTGTGCAGGTGCCGAAGGGCTTCTATGAGGACACCGACGGCTGGCACCTCACCTACGGCGATTCGGATCAGGACCATTAAATGACCCTTACACAACAGGTCTCCGCGGACATCACGACGGCCATGAAAGCGAAGGATGCCGGTCGGCTCTCCGCGTTGCGGATGCTCAAGGCCGCGTTCATGAACAAGGAGGTCGAGAAGGGGCGCGACCTCGAGGACGCCGAGGCACTGCAGGTGGTCGCTTCGCTGGTGAAGCAGCGCCGTGACTCCATCGAACAGTTCACCAAGGCCGGACGGACGGACCTGGTCGCGAAGGAAGCGGCCGACATCGCGGTGCTGGAGCACTTCCTGCCGCCTGCAGCGACCGCCGAAGAGATTGACGCCGCGGTGACCGCCGCCATCGCCGAGTCCGGGGCCACCTCGGCCAAGGACATGGGCAAGGTGATGAAAGCCGTGATGCCGAAGCTGGCCGGCAAGAACGCCGACGGCAAGGCGGTCAATGAAGCCGTCCGCCGGAAGCTTGGCGCAGCCTAACCCTCCCGCTCCCTCATCTCCCCCGACCATCGCGCGCTCGGCGGCATCGGCGGGCGCGGCGACGATGACGAGCCGGATCCTCGGCGTCGTCCGCGAGCAGGTGCTGGCGTCGCTGTTCGGGGCCGGCAACGCCATGGACGCCTTCAACGTGGCGTTCCGCATTCCCAATCTCGTGCGGGATCTCTTCGCCGAAGGGGCGATGAGCGCAGCGTTTGTCCCCACCTTCACGCGTACGCTGACCAATGACGGCCGGGAGCGCGCGTGGCGACTCGGCAACTCGGTACTCAATCTGCTTGTGGTCATCACGGGGGTGCTCGTCATCCTCGGCATCGTGTTCGCGGTGCCGCTCGTCACGGCCTTCGCCGGCGAGTTCCGCAACGTTCCCGGCAAGCTCGAGCTCACGGTCCTGCTCACGCGCATCATGCTGCCATTCCTCACGATGGTCGCGGTCGCCGCGGCAGTGATGGGGATGCTCAACTCGCTCCACACGTTTTTCATTCCGGCGCTGTCGCCGGCCATGTTCAACGTGGCGACGATCCTCTGCGCGCTGACGCTCGTGCCGGTGATGCCGCGGTTCGGATTACCCGGCATCGCGGCCATCGCGATCGGCACACTCGTCGGAGGCCTGGCGCAGGTGGCCCTGCAGTGGCCGCAGCTGAGGCGCGAAGGGTTCACGTATCGTCCAACGCTCGACTGGCACGACGCGGGGCTGCGCCGCGTGCTGGTGTTGATGGGGCCTGGCACCATCGGCGTCGCGGCCATGCAGGTGAATGTCTTTGTGAACACGCTGCTCGCCACCGGCGCCGGCACAGGCGCCGTGTCGTGGCTGAACTATGCGTTCCGCCTGATGTACCTGCCCATCGGCCTCTTCGGCGTGTCGATCGCCACGGCGACGCTGCCGGCCGTCTCGCGGCACGCGGCGCGCCAGGACACGGCGGCGGTGCGCACCACGATCGCCGACGGGATGTCGCTGATGATGACGCTGAACGTCCCGGCGACATTCGGATTGATGGTGCTGGCCGCCCCCATCGTGCGGCTGATCTTCGAGCGCGGCGCGTTCACCGCAGCCGACACCATGTCGACAGCCGCGGCGCTGCAGTTCTACGCGATCGGGCTGGTGGGGTATTCAGTCGTCCGCATCATCGCGCCCACGTTCTACGCGCTGGGGCAGAACCGCATCCCTGTCGCCGTCAGCATCGCCACGATGCTCTTCAACGCGGGACTCAACATCATCCTTGTGCGGACGGTCGGCTTCCGGGGGCTGGCGCTCGGCACATCGATCGCAGCAGTGTTCAACGGGGCGCTCCTCCTGTTCCTGCTCCGCCGCCACCTCGGCGGCATCGAAGGCAGACGGATCGCCGCATCGATGTCCCGCATCGTCATCGCCTCGGCACTCATGGCCGTCGCCGCTGCTGCAGCCGACGCGTGGCTGCCCGCCCTGATTCCCGGGCCGGGCCTCCTGCCGCAACTCGCTCGTCTGTGTCTCGACATTGCGACGGCCCTGGCCGTGCTAGCCGGGGCTGCGCACCTGCTCCGCATCCCAGAGTTTCAGCAGGGCGCCGCGCTCGTGACTCAGCGGCTTTCCAGAAGGCTGGAATGAAGCCTCGCCTCCTCGGGCTCCACCCGACGGTGCTGCTGCTCGCGAGCACGCACTTCCTGGTCGACGGCTTCGGCAACATGTACGCGCCGCTGCTGCCGCTGCTCATCCCGCGACTCAACCTGTCGCTCGCGGCCGCCGGGACGCTGGCCATGCTCTATCAGTTGGCGAACTCAGTGGCTCAGCTCGGCTTCGGTCACCTCGCTGATCGCTGGCGCCCGCGTGTGCTGCTCATCGCCGGCCCCATCGTCGCCGTCACCGTGCTGTCGTTCGTCGGGGCGGCCACGCATATCTGGGTGCTCGCCTCGGTCCTCATCGTCGGCGGCCTTGGCGGCGCGGCGTTCCATCCGCCCGCGGCGGCCGCCGTCCATCGTCTGTCCGGGAATCGCAAGGGACTGGCGATGTCGTTTCACATCACCGGCGGCTCGCTGGGCTTCTCGCTCGGTCCGCTGCTCTTTGCGCCCTTCGCGGAACGCTTCGGCCTGGCGTGGACGCCGGTGCTGATGGTGCCGGGGCTGGCACTGCTCGCGATCTGTCTGCGCAACGTGCCACCGATGCCACGCCTCCACGAGCGTCACGAGCTCTCGGGCTTCAGGTCGCTTCGCCCCTACGCCAAACCGCTCACGCTCCTCTATCTGATCGTCGTCGTGCGAACGCTGACGGCCATGAGCTTCTCGACA
>CANJYC010000086.1 GCA_947478985.1 Acidobacteriota bacterium
ACTACGCCTACTGGCTGATGAACAACATCCTCGGCCAGTATTCGATCGGCGGGCGTCTGGGCGAGCGGATCCGTGAGCGGCAGGGGATGGCGTACTACGCCTTCAGTGGACTGGATGCACACGTGATCCGGGGGCCACTGCTGATCCGTGCCGGCGTGAGCGCCGACAACGTTGAAAGGGCCATCGCCTCGATCGATCAGGAACTGACGGCGATGGCGACGGAGGGCCCCACGGAGTCCGAAGTGCAGGAGTCGCGTCAGTACCTGGTGGGCTCGATGCCTCGCCATCTCGAGACGAACCTCGGTATTGCCAACTTCCTCCAGACTGAGGAATTGTTCGGCCTCGGCCTCGACTACGACCTCCGTGTGCCGTCGCTTCTGGCCGCGGTGACACGCGACGACATCCACGAGGCGGCGCGCCGGACGCTCAACCCTGCGCGCGCGGTAGTCGTCGTCGCCGGCCCGTATGCGGGCCAGCCCCGATGAGCCTGCCCGTACGAGCCGTCTTCTTCGACGTCGACTTCACGCTGATTTATCCGGGGCCGACGTTCCAGGCTGAGGGCTACGAGCGGTTCTGCCGCCGACGCGGCATCGACATCGATCCGGCGCAGTTTCCACATGCAGTGGCGGCCGCGTCCGTCCTGCTCAGCGCGGAACAGGATCACGTCTACGACGCAGCCATCTTCGTGCGCTATACCCGGCGGATCATCGAAGCGATGGGCGGGGCCGCGAGCGGGGCCGAGCTCGATGCCGTTGCCCGCGACATCTACGACGAATGGGCGGTGTGCCAGCACTTCTTTCTCTATCCCGATGTTGCGCCAGTGCTGCATGCGCTCGCCCGGAGTGGGTTGACCCTGGGGCTTATCTCGAATGCGCATCGCTGTCTGACGTCGTTCCAGGAGCATTTCGAGCTTGCGAGCCTGATCTCGGTGGCCGTATCGAGCTCAGAGCACGGCTTCATGAAGCCACATCCAAGCATCTTTGAGGCGGCGCTGGCGCTGGCCGGCGTGCGGGCGGAAGAATCGGTGATGGTGGGGGACAGCCTCGCACACGACATCGAGGGGGCGAAGCGCATTGGGATGCGCGGTGTGCTCGTCGACCGATCGGACGATCCGGCAGTAACCGACAGCGACGTGAGTGTCATCCGCACGTTCGCCGATCTACCCGCTCTTCTCGGGGCGCTCTGACGTCGGCCGCCTAGCCCGGCGGCCAGTGCAGTCCGCGACCGGCAAGCAGGTGCAGGTGGATGTGAAACACCGTCTGTCCGGCTTCGCGGTTGCAGTTGAAGACGGTCCGATAACCACGCTCGTCGTATCCGTGCTGCTTCGCCAGTTCGGCTGCGAACCTCACCATCGAGCCCACCAGCGCATCGTCCATGCCTGTGAGGTCATTGAGCGTCGCGATATGCCGGCGGGGGACGATCAGTGCATGCAAGGGCGCCTGCGGATTGATGTCGCTGAACGCGACGAGGTCGGCGTCCTGATGGAGGAGCGTGCCGGGGATCTCGCCAGCAATGATCCTGCAGAACAGGCAGCTGGTCATGACCGCTGCACGATTGCCGTCCGCGCAATCCCCTGGAGGTCTTCACGGATCCGGTCGAGCCGTAGCGCCGGGCGCGCGGCAATCAACGCTCGGACGCCGTCTTCCTGTCCGTAGCCGAACTCCATCAGGAACCAGCCGCCCGGCCGCAGCTTCGCCACGGCGGCGTCGAGCACGCCAGCCACATGGCGAAGTCCGTCGTCGCCGCCGAACAGGGCCACGTCCGGCTCATGCCGGACATCGCGCGACAGCGCGGGCTTGTCACCCTCCCGCACGTAGGGTGGATTCGACACGATGACGTCGAAGGGGCCGTCAACGCCATCGAGATAGGACGTCTGCACGAGCGTGAGTCTGCTGTCGACTCCGTGAGTCGCGGCATTTTGCCCGGCGACGGCGAGCGCCTGCGCAGAGATATCGGTAGCGACAACCGACGCACTGGCGAGTTCATGTGCGAGCGCGACGGCCAGCACGCCGCTGCCCGTCCCGATGTCGGCAACGCGCGGCGAGTCGATCGCGCGCAGCAGCGGCAGGGCCTCTTCGACGATGAACTCGGTCTCCGGGCGGGGGATGAGGACAGCGGGCGAGACGAGGAAGTCGAGGCCCCAGAATTCGCGCGTGCCGATGATGTAGGCCGATGGCTCGCGGTGCGCGCGTCGTTCGACCCATTCCGAGAAGCGCGGTTCCAGCGCAGCGGGCGCGGGGTCTGCCTGATCGACCAGCAGGCGGGCGCGGTCCCAGCCGAGAATGGTCCGGGCATAGAGATCAACGTCGATGGCGGCATCCGCCGGCGTGAGACCGGCGGCGACGAGCTGTGCGCGCGCCCCGGCGAGCGTGTCAGCCAGCCTCATGCGACCGCCGTGGCTTCCTTGAGCTTCTCGGCATTGAAGAACGAGTGCACCGGCTCAAGCAGTTCATCCACGTCACCCTCGAGGATGGTGGCCAGCTGGTGAGTCGTGAAGTTGATCCGGTGATCGGTGATGCGGCTCTGGGGGAAGTTGTACGTGCGAATCTTCTCCGAGCGTTCGCCTGTGCCCACCTGACTGCGCCGGTCCTTCGCGATGGCGTCCTGCTGCTTGCGCATTTCCATTTCGTACAGACGTGCCCGCAGCACCTTCATCGCCTTCGCACGGTTCTTGATCTGCGATTTCTCGTCCTGCTGCGACACCACCACCCCGGTCGGGATGTGCGTCAGGCGCACGGCCGAGTAGGTCGTGTTGACACTCTGGCCGCCCGGTCCGCTGGAGCAGAAGGTATCGATGCGAAGGTCCTTCTCCTGAATCTGGATGTCGACCTCTTCCGCTTCCGGAAGCACGGCCACGGTCGCCGTCGACGTGTGGATCCGACCGCTCGCCTCGGTGGCCGGGACACGCTGGACGCGGTGAACGCCGCTCTCGTACTTCAGACGGCTGTAGGCGCCGCGACCGTCAATTGACGCGATGATTTCCTTCAGGCCGCCGGTGCCGCTCTCGCTGCTCGACATGACCTCGAGTTTCCACCGCTGGCGCTCGACGTAGCGGCTGTACATGCGGAAGAGATCGGCGGCAAACAGCGCGGCCTCATCGCCGCCGGTGCCGGCCCGGATTTCGAGGATGACGTTCTTGTCGTCGTTGGGATCCTTGGGCACCAGCAGGATCCGCAGTTCGCCGAGCAATGTCTCCCGCCTTGCGTCGAGGGGCGCCAGTTCCTCCTGGGCGAGCTCGCGCATGTCGGCATCGCCCCCGTTGAGCATCTCCTGGGTTCCCTCGATGTCCTTGAGCACCGCCTTGTACTCGCGGAACTTCTCCACGAGGGGCTCGAGTTCCGACAGCGCTTTGGCGGCCTTTCGGTATTCGCCCTGGTCGGACTGGACTTCCGTGGTGCCGAGGCGCCTGGTGAGCTCCTCGTACTGGGATTCAACGGTGCTGAGTTTGTCGAACATATGTGTGTGACCGGCCTGGTGATGGCCGCCTTCAGAATCTTAGCCGCCGGAGACGGGTGGCAGAAAGGCAACCTCGTCCCCGTCGCTCACGGCGGCGGCCATCGTCGAATACTCGGCATTGACCGCCACTGACATCGTCTTCTCGTATTGCGCGAGCGCTGGAACCTCGGCCACAAGCGCGCCCCAGATCGCTTGGACGGTTGCCGGGGCCGTCACGTCTCGGACCAGTTCACCTGAACCCGTCAGATCTCTGAGCCTGGCGAAGAGCCTGACCGTTACGCGCACGCGATCCTGTGCGCCGCCTGCCGCGCGTCCTCGTCGTCCGGGTTAGCGGTGGCGCCTTCGAGCCAGACCTCTCCGCCGTCGAAGTGCTCGTGCTTCCAGATCGGCACGATCTGCTTGACCCGTTCGATGGTGTACCGGCAGGCCGCAAAAGCGTCGGCCCGGTGTGGCGAGGCGGCGACGATGATGATGCTCGTCTCGCCGATCTCAATCCGTCCCGTCCTGTGATGCACGCCGAGTCGCGTGCCCGGCCACGCCGTACCGGCTTCCTCCAGGATCCGCCCGAGCGCCCTGATCGCGAGCGGTTCATACGCTTCGTACTCCAGGAATCGAACGCGGTGGCCCTGATTGTGGTCGCGGACCAGGCCGGCAAACGCGGCGATGGCGCCAACCCGATCCGCGCCGACCTCGGCCATCAAGGCCTGCAGATCGAGTGGCTGCGCAGTCAGGGCGACAAGAGGCATCGGCTCAGTATACCGACCAGAAGTGGTTCATCGGCCCGTGCCCCTTCCCAATCCCGGTGCTGTGGCGAATGGCCCCGGCCACGTACTGCTGCGCGAGCGGAATTGCCCGATCGATGGCGAGTCCCAGCGCAAGGTGAGAGGTGATGGACGCGGCGAAGGTGCAGCCCGTGCCGTGCGTATGGCGCCCCGGCACCCGCTCGCTGCGGAACTCGGTGAACCGGTCACCGTCGTAGAGCAGGTCGACGATGTCGGCCGATGGGAAATGGCCCCCTTTGATGATGACGTTGGCGGGCCCGAGGGCATAGATGAGGCGCGCCGCCTCGCGACGGTCGTCGTCGTTATGGATGGCCACCCCCGACAGTGCCTCCGCTTCGGGTAGATTCGGCGTGACGAGAAAGGCCCGGCGTAGCAACACCGACTTCATGGCGACAAGCGCCGCCGGGTCGACGAGGCGGTCGCCGCTCTTGGCGACCATTACGGGGTCGACCACCAGCCGCTGAATGTCGAGGACGGTCACCGTCGCGGCCACAGCCTCGACGATGGCGGCGTTGGGCAGCATGCCGGTCTTCGCGGCGTCGGCGCCGATGTCAGAGACGACGGCTTCGATCTGCGCGGTGATGAGGTCGGGGGAGAGCGCCTCGAACCTGGAGACGCCGAGGGTGTTCTGTGCGGTGACGGCGGTGATGGCGCTGACGCCATATACACCGTGTGCTGCGAATGTCTTCAGGTCGGCTTGTATGCCGGCGCCGCCCCCGGAATCGCTCCCCGCGATCGTGAGCGCGGTTCGCACGGCCCCTGACCCTGCGCGGTCAGCGGCCGTCGCGTCCACAGAGCCGCCACATGCCCGGCAGGACAGCGGCCGCCATGAACAGCTTGACGACGTCGGCGATGAGGAACGGCGCGAGGCCGCCGGCGATAGCCGCCGTCATGCCGACTGCGGCGGACTGCGAGCCAATCCGCGCGAACAGTCCGAGCCAGGTGACGCCGCAGGCGTAGATGACGACAAGTCCGGCCAGCAGGGCGACGACCGACGTGACATAGCGTCGGTCGAATCCACGGTCGGCAAGGTAACCGCTAAGGAAGGCGGCAAACGGATACGACATCAGATAGCCACCGGTCGGACCCAGCAGACGCAGCGCGCCGGGTGGCAGGGTGATCGATGCGGCGAATACCGGCAGCCCCACAATTCCGGCGGCCAGATACAGCACCTGGCTCGCCAGGCCCAGCCGTGCGCCGAGTGCGAGGCCCCCGAGCAGGACCACCATCGGCTGCAGTGTCAGCGGCACCTGCGTGAACGGCAGCGGGACGCTCACCTGCGCGGCGGCGGCGGTGAGTGCCGCTACGAAGACCACGGATGCTGCACGGATTGCGAAGGCGACCGTGGTCGAGTCACCGCGCGTGGCGATGACGTTTACGAGCGTGGCGCCGGAATTCGATGTCGTCATTGGGGCAAATTGTATCGCAGGCCTGGGCCGGTTGCGCCGGGCGCGCCTAGGTGGCGCGCTGCGCCGCTGCTGCGGCCGCGGCGAACCGTTCCTGCCGTTCCCGCGTGAGGTGCGGCACCTTGCCGATCAGGCGCTGGATGAGCATCAGCTGGCCACGGTGATGCATCTCGTGCTCCTTCATCCCCATGATCAACTCAAATCGGGTCTTGGTGGCCGGCGTGGTGCCGGGCGGCTGATTGAAAGGCTCCGCGAGGAAGGCATCGCTCAGTGTTTCAATCCACGCCGCCGTTTCCTCGCCGCGCTGTTCCAGCATGGCGATGATGTCCGCTTTGGAGCGGGGCTTCTGCTCTTCGGCGGTCATCTTGGCGACGAATTCGGGAAAGTTGAACCCTTCAAACGACGTGCGCTTTTCCTTGTGGATGCTCGAGAAGGAATCAGTCAGGGCAATGTGCGTCAGCAGCTGGCGAATCGTGCGGGTGCCGGGCGCGGCAGCGAAGTCATACTGCGACTCCGGGATGTCCTGCGCGGTCTGCACCGTGTTGTTCCGCACCGTCCGATACGCTCTCGCGAGGTCCTTCGCTCCGTAACACAGCATGGTCGTCTCCCTGGGTGTAACTGTTGGTTCCGAGACTGGAATGATACAACGCCCGCCTCTGCGGCGTGCCGCATCGGGACCGGCGTCTAGCGGCCGAGTACGAGCAGGTATTGGTAGGGGAGGGTCGCCCGGGACACGACACGCAGCCCGGCAAGACGAGCATCGGCCTCGACCGCCGTTATCTCGATGCGGTCTGCCGGATCCGGTCCCGGCCCGCCGCGTCCAGGCTTGTAGTTGACGACGCCGATTCGGCCGCCTGGCTTGAGGGCCGCGGCGAGATTGCGGAGAAACGTGACACGGTCCTCGACCTCCGTATAGACGTCGACGACGAGCACGGCATCGAGTTCGCCACCAGGGAGGTTCGGGACGCTGCCGTGGCCGAGCCGGGTCTGGACATTGGTCAGGCCTTCTCGCGCCACCCGGCGTCGGATGGCTTCGAGCATCTGTCGCTGCACGTCCTGGGCGTACACGATCCCGTTCGGCCCGACCCGGCGAGCGAGCTGGATTGTGAACCAGCCGGCCCCGGCGCCAATGTCGGCCACCCTGCCACCGTCGGCGACAGCCAGCGCGTCCATGATCTGGTCAGGCTTCTGCCATGCGTCCCGATCGGGAGACTCCAGCAGGCCGAGATCCTGCGCCGGAAACAGGCGCGCATGGTTCTGGGCGCTTTGGGCCGTCGCGTGGCTGGGCGGCAGGCTCGTGGCCACACACAGGGTCAGGGCCACCGTGCGAACAAGGGTCACCCAACCACTTTATACTGAGCGAATGTCTCTATCAGTGTTCGACAGCGTGCTGGACCTCATCATCCGGA
>CANJYC010000087.1 GCA_947478985.1 Acidobacteriota bacterium
ATGACGGTGGTCGGCGAGACGCGCGTGCTCCCGGAGGCACTTGGAACGACCGCGCAGCGTCTGCGGGCGCTGTTCGCAGATGCGCGCGAGGCTTGACGGCGAAGACGCCGCGGGAAGGGCTGGGGAGGGCGGGATTGAGTCGGCCTACGGCCGGCGGGCGCAGATCCGGACGCCGCCGAAGCTGCCGCTCGTGAACTGACGCTCGACGGCCGAGAAATACTGCTCGAGACGGGCGGCAGTCTCCTCGCCATGTACGCGCACGTGGCGGTCCTTGTTTTCCGAGAAGGTCTTTGCGCGGGCGCGGCTGAACGATCCCCAGCTTGGGGTCATGTCCGTCATGTCGATCTCGTCGAACCCGGCGTCTTCGAGTTCCTGCGCCAGGTCTTCCGCGTCCGTCAGGGTTACGGCGTGGAGCACGTGCCGCATCGCAAGATAGTCCTCGCGGGACGACGACTCCCGCAGGACGAAGTCCTCAAGGTAGACGTGGCCGCCGGGCCTCACTGTCTGCGCCAGCCGCTCCATCAGTCGCGGCCGTTCAGGAATCTGATGAATGGCCATCCAACTCACTGCCGTGTCGAAGCCGCCGACCTCGAGTGGATGCGAGAGGGCGTCTCCCTGCACGTGCGAGACCAGCGAGTGCAGGCCGCAGCGCCGCGTCAGATCGGACGCGATGTCGTGGACGGCCTGATCGAGCTCCAGGGCCATGACATGACAGCCCACGGTGTGCGCCAGGTAGCGGGCTGGTCCTCCGAGCCCGGACCCGATCTCCAGCACACGGTTCTCGCGGCCGAGGCCGATCAGGCCAGCCGCGGCGCGCACGGCGTCGATGCCGTGGTAGTGAAACTGATCGAAGGGGTAGAGCAGATCGGGTGTGAGGCGCTGCTCGCGGGTGATGCCGAGCTCGGCCAGTTCCCGGTACACGCGCGGGGCGCCCACCTGCAGCGGCATACCGCCGATGCAGCCGCCCGCGTCCATGTCCTGCATTCGCCAAATCGTACCACACGGCGAGAAATGTAGGATTGGCTGCTGGCGCGGACAAGTTTGTCTGTGGTGGCGTCAGGAATCATTCGGAATAACACGCGGCGCCGTGGAACGGCGTTTGCTCTCCAAGGGGACGAACCCTTGGGGAGTGAGCGATGTCATCGAGTACCGCGCCGACCTGGATCGACCCGCCCGACCCGTCGATCGGAACGCTGAAGCAGCAGCTCGCACGCAGCGAGGCTGAGCGGCAGCGACTCGAGGCGGAGAACACACACCTGCGCCTCGAGCTGAAGGAGCGTTACGGTTTCTCGAATCTGGTGGGCACCAGCGGCCCGATGCGGCAGGTGCAGGAACAGATTGCCCAGGTGGCACGGGCGAATACGACGGTACTGCTGCGGGGAGAGTCGGGGACGGGCAAGGAGCTGCTCGCCCACGCCATTCACTACAACTCGACGCGCGCCAAACGGCCCTTCGTGAAGGTCAGTTGCGCGGCGCTGCCGCACGACCTCCTGGAGTCTGAGCTTTTCGGCGTGGAGGCCGGGGCGTTCACCGGGGCGCACGTCATGCGCAAGGGGCGGTTCGAGCTCGCCGACGGCGGCACACTGTTCCTCGACGAAATCGGGGAGCTGACGGTGGCGGCACAGGTCAAGCTGCTCCGCGTGCTGCAGGCGCGCGAGATCGAGCGGGTCGGAGGGACGGAGAGCATCCCGATCAACATCCGGCTCATCGTGGCGACCAACAAGGATCTGGAAGCGGCGATCGCCACGGGCCACTTCCGCGAGGACCTGTACCACCGTCTCAACGTCTTCACCATCTTCGTGCCGCCGTTGCGAGAGCGGAAGACAGACATTCTGCTCCTGGCCGATCACTTTCTCGAGAAGCTCTCGCGCGAGCACCACAAGCAGGTGCGCCGGATCGCCACACCGGCCATCGACATGCTCGTCAGCTACCACTGGCCCGGTAACGTCCGCGAGCTGGCCAACGCCATCGAACGCGCCGTCGTGGTCTGTGACGCCGGCGTCATTCACGGGCACCACCTGCCGCCGACGCTGCAGACCGCCGAAGCCTCCGGCACCGCGCCGACCCTCACCTTGAACGAGATGCTGGAGGCCGTGGAGAAGGATGCGCTGCAGGACGCGCTCAAGAGCGCACGCGGCAACCGGGCGAAGGCCGCCCGGCTGCTCGGGGCGACCGAGCGCGTGTTCAATTACCGCGTCCGCCGCTACCGCATCGACTGGAAGCGGTTCAGGGCCTAGGGGCGGATCGGCGTGGGGGTTGCCGAGTACAATCCCCGCTGTGTCCGGGCCATCAGGCGAACAGGTCGCGCTGTCGCGATTCGTCGAATTCAGCCGCGCCGAGTGGGCGCCGCTGCGCGATGCGACGCCGCTCCCATTGTCGGAGCCGCAACTGCGGAAGCTGCTCGGTCTCAACGAGCAGATGTCGCTCGACGAGGTCGCCGACATTTACCTGCCTCTTTCGCGCCTGCTGAACCTCTACGTCGGCGCCACGCGGAACCTGCACCACGCCACCGGCACATTCCTCGGCACCGAGGAGCCTCGCATGCCCTACGTCATCGGCGTGGCTGGCAGCGTGGCGGTGGGCAAGAGCACGACCTCACGCGTCCTGCAGGCCCTTCTGTCGGGGTGGCCGAGTCATCCGCAGGTCGATCTCATCACCACCGACGGATTCCTGCTGCCGCAGCACGTGCTCGAAGCCCGCGGCCTGGCACGGCGGAAGGGATTTCCGGAGAGCTACGACATCCGCCGCCTCCTGCGCTTCATGGCCGATCTGAAGTCCGGGGTGGCGGAAGTGTCGGCGCCGACCTATTCGCACCTCGCCTACGATGTCGTGCCCGGTGAGATGCAGGTGGTGCGGCAGCCGGACATCGTCATCGTCGAGGGACTGAACGTGCTGCAGACCGGCGGACGGGCAGCGATGTTCGTGTCGGACTTCTTCGACTTCTCCATCTACGTCGACGCGCAGGAGGCCGACATCGAGCAGTGGTACGTGGAGCGCTTCCTGGCGCTGCGGCAGACCGTCTTCCAGAACCCCTCGTCGTACTTCCACCGCTATGCCGCGTTGACCCCGGACGAGGCCGTCGCCACCGCGCGCCGCATCTGGGAGACGACGAACCTGGTGAATCTCCGCGACAACGTGCTCCCGACCCGGGAGCGCGCGCACCTCATCCTGGAAAAGGGACGTGACCACGCCGTTCGGCGCGTGAAGCTCAGGAAGCTGTAGCGGTCTTCAGCCAGCCCGCGAGCGCCCGAAACGCCACGCCCCGATGGGCGACGCGGAGTTTCTCGGCCTCGGACACATCAGCCAGCGTGCGGGCGTAGGGCGGGTAATAGAAGATCGGGTCGTAGCCGAACCCACCGGCGCCGGACGGCGCTGCGGCGATCTCGCCCTCAACGACACCGGTTGTCTCATAGACAATCTCCCCGCGGTGCGTCACGGCCAGCGCTGCCACGTACCGCGCGGTGCGGGGGCGAGTGGGATGCGCCGCCAGCTGTCGGGCAATCTCCGCGAACCGTTCCGGGTAGGACGCGTCCGGCCGCAGGAACCGCGCGGAGTAGACCCCGGGTGCTCCATCCATCGCGTCGATCACGAGACCGGAGTCCTCCGCGACGGTGAAGCCGGGTGGAGGAAGGAGTCGATCGTAATAGCGCGCCTTGAGACGCGCGTTCGCCTCGAAGGTCGTGCCGGTCTCTTCGGGTTCCGGTACGGAAGGGACATCCGCAAGGCCGAGCAGCGTGACGGGTGCGTCGGCCAGCAGTTCGCGGATTTCGCGGATCTTGTGGGGATTGGTCGTTGCGACCAACAGTCGCGTCATGGTCGAGCCACACGTCCCTTCCGGGCCCGGGAGCGCTACTTGCTCAGGAACTGCCCGACGTGTCCGCGCTGCAGCGCAATCAACTGCCGGATGCCCGTGTCGCCGAGATCGAGCAACCGGTTGAGCGCCTCGCGCCCGAACGGCACTGTTTCCGCCGTGCCCTGCAGCTCGATGTAGAGCCCGGCGCCGGTCTTGACAATGTTCATGTCGACATCTGCGCGCGAGTCCTCGACGTAGGAGAGATCCAGCATCGGCTCTCCTCCGACGATGCCGACGCTGGTGGCGGCGACAAAGTCCTGCACCGGCATGGTCTTGATCGTGCCCTGCTCGCGCATCTTCTGCAGCGCCAGCACGAGGGCGACAAACGCGCCGGTAATCGAGGCCGTCCGCGTGCCGCCATCCGCCTGGATCACGTCACAGTCGAGAGTGATGGTCCGCTCGCCGAGTTCCTCGAGCTTCGTGACCGTACGCAGCGATCGTCCGATCAGCCGCTGAATCTCCTGCGTGCGCCCGCCGACCTTGCCGGCCGTCGACTCGCGCTGCGACCGCGTGGTCGTGGCGCGCGGCAGCATCCCGTATTCGGCCGTGACCCAGCCCTTGCCGGAATTGCGACGGAACGGGGGCACCCGATCCTCCACGCTGGCCGTGCAGATAACCTTGGTCTTGCCCGACTCCACCAGCACCGAGCCCTCGGGGTGGATGACGAAGTGGGGGGTGATGTGGGTGGGGCGGAGCTGCTCAGGAAGTCGACCGTCAACGCGCATGGAGGATCACTGTACCTCATCACGCACGAGCGACAGGTCCTTCTGCATCGGGCGCCGCAGGTCGACGTGCCCGGCCAGCGTGTCGGCCTCCTTGCCGTCGATGAGAATCTGCACCCGCTGCACGGTCGGCACGTTCGTGGTGACGGCGTTGACGATGGCGGAAATCGTGAGCAGTTCCGCCGACGTGCCCCCGGGATGATTCGTGGAGACCTCGCGGCTCAGGTCGACGAAGGCGTCGCCGCGCTCCGTGAGGAAGAACGCCCGGAGGGTCGTGCCTGGTGGAATTACCGAGATCTGCGCCGTCGCGGGTTCGAGCTGGGCGGCGACGATCGCGCGTCCTTGCGCGACGGGCCCCTCTGCGAGCGGGACCTCCCGGACAACAGGTATCAACGCCTCACCGTCCGGGGTGCTGTAGTAGAGCGTGGCGGTGATGTGCGGGACCTGGCCCGGCGTGCTGGCGGCAGCGGCATCCGGACCGGTGGCGATGCGTGGGGTGACGAGGCGCTCGAGCGCGACATTCACCCCCCACGCCACGAGCGAGACGAGCACCAGTCCGACCACGATTTCGCCAGCGAGCCGGCGCGTCACTGGAGGCTGCCCTCGAGGGTGGCGCGGTAACGCGTAATGGCGTCAAAGATCGACTGCGCCAGCAGGGACTGGAAGTCGTCTGACTGGAGCGCCTTCTCCTGTTCCGGATTCGTCAGGTACGCCATCTCGATGAGCGCTGCCGGCATGTTTGCGCCGACCAGCACCCGAAGCGGCGCCTGCTGACGTGGCCGGGGCCCCATGGGCACGTGCGCTCCGAGCTCGTCGACGAGCAGGCCGGCCAGCATTGCCGACACCTCGACGTGGGACGCCTGAGCAAGGTCCCACCGGATCGCCTCAATCGCGCGCGCGGTGCCACCCACCACGGGCAGCGACACGGCATCCGCTTCCGCTCTCCGTCGTGCGTCTTCCCCTTCGCGATCGAGCAGCAGATGAAAGACTTCGGCCCCGGCCACCGTCGGGGACGACGCCGCGTTGGCGTGCAGGCTGAGAAAGAGGTCGGCCTTGCGGTTGTTGGCCAGTGCGGCGCGCTCGTCCGGCGTCACGGCGCGGTCGTCGTCGCGCGTCAGGATCACGCGGATGCCAAGCCGCGATTCGATGAGGGTGCGGAGGCGTCGCGCGACCTCGAGGGTGATCGCCTTCTCCTCGGTGCCGGCTGCGCCCCTCGCACCGACGTCGGTGCCGCCGTGGCCAGGGTCGATCACGATCGTCTGCAGCCCTGTGCGTGGTGGTGGGAGCACCGACCGCGCAGCGGCGGCTGTCGCTGCTGCGCTGGTCGAGGCCGCCGCGGCAGGCGGTGCGACCGACGTGGAAGGTGCAGCCGCGTCGAGTGGCGCATTCGGTGCGGGGACATCAATAACCACGCGCGTCAGGTCAGCGGTCGATGACGTGACGACGCGCGGTGTCCCGGAGCGGCTGTTGAGGAAGATGGCCAGCGTGTTGGGCTGGTCGCCGGCGCGAATCTGATCGATGAGGCCGGCGCTCCCGAGTTGCAGCGCCATGTCGAGGGCCTCGACATCAAGACGCAGCAGAATCCGTCCCGCCTCCACTGACGACGTCACCCCGGCTGGTGGCGTGATCTCGATGGTGGCGCGCGTGGGCGGGCCGGTGGCGTCGATGCGGCCGACCACGCGGGGCACGCGGAGTTCGCCGAGGATAAGCAATCGCGAGGCGCGGCGCAGGTCGATCTTCTGGTCGTAGATTGGCGCCAGGGCGCGAGTCAGGAAATCCAGCGGGACGAGCCAGCGCCGGCCATTGCGCCTGACCGGCGAGGGGAGTGCAACGACGCGGCCTGCGACCGACGCCATCGCCTGGTCCGGCGAGAGCGCAATACTGCGCGTGCGATAGGTGACGGTGATGCCGCCGGCGGCGGCGTCCTCGCGGAGGCTCACACCGAGGAGCGTCGCGATGTCGTCGAGCGCCACCAGTTCCTGGCCGCCGACGATCGTGGTTGGCACCGGCCGCCGCGCGTCGCGCGAGATCAGCATCAGCGGGATCGCAGGCGTCGCGGCGGGCGGCGCGCCCTGTGCGCGCAGAAGCGCAGCCAGCAGGAGCAGTGAGAGCGCGATGGTTGAGGTGGCCGTCGCTCGCAAGGGTTCCATCATACGGCTGGGCGCGCACGGGTGGCGAGAGGCGCCAGGCTGCGGGTGCTATGCTTTCACCAGTAGTGGTTATCGCCATTTCGCATTTCAGGGTCGTCAACGGGATGGCGTCGGAAGTACGGGACGCCTTCCGCGACCGCCCGCGACTGGTCGACGTCGCGCCGGGATTTCTCGGCCTTGAGGTGTTCGGCGACACGGACGACGATACGGTTTTCCACCTCTTCACCCGCTGGTCTGACCGCGCGTCGTTCGAGGCGTGGCACCACGGTGACGCTCATCGGGCCTCGCACGCCTTCATGCCCCGCGGCCTCAAGCTCGATGCCACC
>CANJYC010000088.1 GCA_947478985.1 Acidobacteriota bacterium
ACTGCGCCGAGGCGCCGTCGCTGTTCTGGAACTCCACCTGGAACAGTCCGTTCACGTTCCGCGATTCAAGATGATTGTGGTTGTCCGTGATGTACTCGAGGTCCGCCTGAGTCGTCCACCGGCGCACGACCGGGTTCTTCGTGGTGCGCGGGCTGAAGCGGCCGCGGATGAAGTTGCGGCGAAAGTCCTCTCGCCGCAGGAACCCGACCTCGGGATTGAAGTGCTCACCGACCACGAGCCGATCGAGCGCCAGCCCGTACCGGTCAGCCGTGTAGTTGAAGAGCGCGCGGTAGTTCACCTGGTCGCCGGTCTGCCCTTCTGTGTGTGACTGGGCCACGTACCCGTTCAGGAAGACGTTCTGGTAGAACGCCAGATTGGTGTCCATGCCCCAGAGCTGATTGGCGCCGGGCGCCACCGTCGAGACGGAGCGGCGCGTGTAGATGGCGCCGATGGTGCTCCGTCGCAGGATGTCGCGTCGCAGCCGCATGACGCCGAAGTTGGTCTGCACCGATCGGCTCGTCTTGTCGTTGTCGGTCTCCATGTTGAATGCGCCGATCGTCCACGGACCGGCCTTGCCGGTGAGACGGCCGCCGGCAATCACGGGAACCTCGCGCGACCCACTCAGGCCGATCCGCCGGCTGTAGAAGATCGTGGGCGCGTCGCCCGTGCCGAGGCTGTCGCCGCCGGGGCTGCCGAAGTTGAAGATGCCCTGCCCCTCCAGGAAGAACTCGCGCTTCTCAGGGAAGACCAGGTTGAACCGCGTCAGGTTGACCTGGGCGTCGTCGGCTTCGACCTGTGCGAAATCCGTGTTGTAGGTGAGGTCAGCGGTGAGGCTCTTGGTGACGCTGTATTTCACGTCGAGCCCGGCGTCGGGTTCGACATGGTTGCTGATGGCGGGGCGGGCCAGTCGATCGGTTGTCAGTCGTGAGATGACGTACGGCTTGATCTCGAGGTTGCGCGATGTCGGGGGCGCTTCGATGCCGACCAGCGCCGAGCTGGCCGACAGGAGGTTCTGCACACTCGGCGAAATCGGTGCGTTGAACACCATCTCGTTCCGGCTCGCAATCCGGCGGCGCAGCAGCAGGCCCCACGTCTGATCGCGGCCGGGCTTGTAGCGGAGCGTCTTGAAGGGGATCGCCATCTCGGCAATCCACCCGCCCTCGAACCGGCTGGCCCGCACTTCGTAGACCGGGTTCCAGTCGACGCTGATGCTGCCCTCGGTCAGCGTGCCGTCCCGGATGCCGCCGGCAGCCGTTACCGAGAAGAGCAATCCTGCGCGGCTGTCGTTGAACGTGTCGAGGAGCACCGCGAGGTGGTCGTGTGAGGACAGGTTGCGGCTGTCGCGGCGCATGTCGTTGGCGACGATCCGATCGGGTCGGGCGTGCCAGCAGCGGCAGGCCACGTAAATGTTCGTGTCGTCGAACAGGACCCAGGCCTCGCCCCGCTCCGAGCTTGGCGCACCCACGTTGGGCGTCTGCTGGTAGAACTCGGTGATCGGCGGCACAGTGCCGTAGATCGCCTCATCCAGCTTGCCGTCGATTTTCATCGGCTCCGTCACGCGTACGGCGTGCACGACCACCCGTGCCTCCGGTGCACGAGGCGGTGCGGCGCGGCCGGCGGCAGGCGCCTGCGCGTCGCTCGTGGCGGGCGCGGCACAGGTCAGGAGTGTTGCGATGGTCAGGGCTCGGAGGGAGCGAATCCTCATAGTGGGCGCATCATACTCGACCGTGAATTGACAGTCTCAGAAAACGGCCATAGGATCGGCGCCCCATGGCTCCAGACTCCGATCGGAATCGTCGCGCGTTCCTGCGCCTGCTCCTCAGCAGCCCGCTCTTCGCCTACGGCGCCTCGCTGAGCGCCGCGCTGCAGGATGACTTCGTCATCACGAGGCCCGAGCAGGCGATCAACGTGATGGAGTTCGAGGCCGCGGCCCGCAAGGCCTTGCCTCCGGGGCACTGGGGCTACCTGGCCACGGGCGTGGACGACGAGGAGACGCTCAAAGCCAACCGCGAGGGGTATTCGCACTTTCAGCTTCGGCCGCGGCGCCTGGTCGACACCAGCAAGATCGACATGAGCGTGGATCTCTTCGGCACGCAGTGGGAGACGCCCATCGCGCTCGCCCCCTGCGGCACCATCTTCCATCCCGAGGGCGCGTATGCCGTCGCCAGAGCGGCACAGACACGCAAGGCCCTGACGATCGTCGCCAGCGGGCAGGAGGAACAGCGCCCGATCGAAACGGTGATGAAAGCGCGCGGCGGTCCGGTCTGGTATCAGCTCTATGCCTCGAACGATTTCGACGACACGCTCAAGACCGTCAAGCGCGTGGAGAGCGCGGGCACGCCGGTGATGGTCTGGACCGTGGACACGCTGCCGGGCACCAATCGGGAGACCACCCAGCGGCTGCGGCGCATCGACACACGCGACTGCAAGAGCTGTCACACGACGGACCCGCGTACGGGGCGGCCTGGCGGTGAGTTCCGATCGAACACGGTGACGTGGGAGTCCATGCGCCGCCTCAGGGACGCCACGAAGATGAAGGTGCTCATCAAGGGCATCCTCACGTCCGAGGACGCGGAGCTCTGCGTGCAGTACGGCGCCGACGGCATCATCGTCTCCAACCACGGCGGCCGGTCCGCCGAGACGGGCCGCGCGTCGATCGAGTGCCTGACGGAGGTTGTGCAGACCGTGCGGGGCCGCGTACCGGTGCTCGTGGATGGCGGCATCCGCCGCGGCACGGATGTGTTCAAGGCGCTGGCGCTCGGGGCCCGCGCTGTTCTTGTGGGCCGGCCGTATCAGTGGGGCGTTTCGGCGTTCGGTCAGGCCGGCGTCGAGGCGGTCCTCTCCATTCTCCAGAACGAGCTGCACGTGGTGATGTCGCAGTGCGGCACGCGTTCAATCGCGGAGATCGGACCCAACTCCATCGTCCGGCGAAGCTGACCTGCGCGATATCAATAAAGGGCGCGTTGCGAAATTACAGGTAGCGGGTCCTGTCGCTGGACAGCCCCACCCGTGCTCGGCCCTATCGGGCCTGCGGCGCGGGCGGGGCGCCCCGTCCAGCGCCACCCGCGAGTCGTAATTTCGCAACACGCCGTCAGAAGCCCACCTTGCGCATGGCCGCCCGCGGCAGCCAGCGTATGACCAGCATCACCAGCGCCCAGATGGGCGGCGCATAGACGACCGGCGTGCCCCGGTCGATGGCACGCACGACCGTCGTCGCGACCTGATCGGGGTCGGCGGCAAACGGCGGCTCGGGCAGCCCCTCCGTCATGCCGGTCCGCACGAAGCCTGGCTTCACGCAGATTGTCCGCAGCCCCGCGGCTCTGAACTTGTGATCCAGCCCCTCGAGATACGCCGTGAGGCCTGCCTTGGTCGCCCCGTACAGGATGACCGGCTTGCGACCCCGATCGCCGGCTACCGAGCTGAATACGCACAGCGTCCCCCCGCTTCGCGCCAGCAGGTACGACCGGACGTGTTCGCAGAGCAGTATCGTGTGCGCGAAGTTGACGGTGAGCAGTCGCAGCGTGAATGCGCGATCCGCCTCCAGCTGCGGCTGCGTGGCGAACAGTCCCGCCGTGACGACGAAGGTGTCGAAGCCGCCCAGTTCCGTTGCGGCCGCGCTCACCGCGGGAGCAAATGTCTCGGGCCGTTCAAGGTCGCACACCGAGAACGTGACCGGAGACGGCGTCGGCATGCGGGCCTGCAGGTCCGCTGCACAGCGCGCCAGGTCCTCAACGTCACGACCGAGCAGGTGCACGCGGTCGCCGCGCGCGGCCAGGCGCCGGGCCAGTGCGCGCCCGATACCTTTTGTGCCTCCCAGGATCACTACATTCAACGGCATCACTCACCAGCCAAAGAGTCGGACCGATTGCGCGCTGCGAATGCGCCCTTCGGGATCCCAGGTCCGACGGATATCGAGGAATCGATCGAGTCGAGGCTCCATGGCGCGGAAGTGATCCGGCCTCGTGAGCGCATCCTTCGCGAGATAGATCCGGCCGCCCTCGGCGATCACGCTCTCGTTCATCCGGTCGATGAGCGCCTGTGTGTCGTCACCCATCGCGAGGTCGAGCGCAATCGAGATTCCCGGCCTCGGGAACGACAGCAGGCCTTCGCCCTCGGGTCCGCAGTCCTTGATGACGCAGAGGAACGACGCGCCGCCGGCGCCGGTCACGACCTCCAGAAACCGCCGCACGGCCGCGTGTCCGCCCGACGCGGGCAGCACGCATTGGTACTGCGTGAAGCCGCGCGGCCCGTAGCCGCGATGCCAGTCCGCGGCCACATCGAGCGGATAGAAGAATGACCGGGGATGGACAACGCCAGCCCGCGCCTGCGGCTGATGGTAGATGAGCGCATTGAACGCGCTCGCCGTGTGCACGTTGAGCAGCCCGTCAGGAAACATGAACGGGACCGGGATGGGCGCGTTCAGTGCGGGAAAGTCTGCGGGAGCTTCGTGCCGCTCGGCCCAGCGTCCGCGGAAGAGCACCCCGCGGCCCATTGATGACCCTTTCGACAGGCAGTCGATCCACCCCATGGTCATCGGCCAGGCGGCAGCCGATTCCTTGAGCGCGGCCAGGAAGGTATCGATGTCTGGTACACGGCGCGCTTCCTGATAGATCCAGGGAGACGGAACTCTCGCCAGTCGAAAGCTGACCTCAAGAATGTGGCCGGTGAGGCCCATGCCGCCCATGGTGGCGAAGAACAACTCGGCGTGCTCGGTTCTCGAGCAGGTGAGGACGCGGCCATCGGCCACGCGCAGCCGGACGGCGCTGACGTGACGTCCGAAGCAGCCGTCGACATGGTGGTTCTTGCCGTGAACATCGGCCGCGACCATGCCGCCCAGCGTGACGAAGCGAGTGCCGGGCGTCACCGGCGTGAACCAGCCCTTCGGCAGAAACGCCCGATACAGCTCGTCGAGTGACAGGCCGGCCTCGGCTGTCATGTCGCCGGTCTCAGGATTGAATTGCAGGATGCGATCGGCGAGCGCGCTGCCCGCGATGCGCGTGTCGCCTGGCGCCGGAAGCGCCGCGTCACCGTATGCGCGGCCCAGGCCGCGCGTCAGCGGGACATCAACCGTGATGGCCTCAAGGTTCTCGGACCTGACCTGAACCCCTGGCACGACCGGAACCCGCCCCCACCCAGACAGGTATCTGTCTGCCGATGAGGCCGGTTGATGCTTCGCCACCTGCTCTCATTCTGGCACGACCGTCTCCACGCAGACTCGGCGCTCGAACTAGCAGCCGTACCGCTCCATCAAGGTCTGGACGAGGGACCCTTTGAGGAACGGCCCGTCCTTGTCGAAGCGTGCCGCCCTCCGGATCTTCTCGTTCCAGAGATGCACGCAGTAGCTGGCACTGAAAAAGTCCATGCCGTCCTGGAACGTGTTGTCGAACGCACATCCCCAGAACGAAAAGTGCACCGGGTGAAAGTAGAAATACGGTTTGGCGATCTTCCAGAGGCCGGCGTGCTTGATCATCCGGGTCAGGCCGCTCGGACCTGACGGCTCTCCCCATTCGATATCGTTCCGGCGATTCCCTCGCAGGTACTTCCGGATGAGCTTGCGCCGCTTGTCAGCGGCGCTGTCGAACGGCATGGCCTTGTTCGGGTCCTTGCTCACATCGGCCAACTGGCGCGTGAGCTCGTGACCCTTGGGAAACCGCATCAGCGCGTTCGAGACCCGACCGGAGTCCACCTTGCCGAGCACGATCGGATCCGGAAACAACAACGGCTTGAGGCAGACGATGTCCAGGTCAACCCAGTAGCCGCCGCACTGGTGCAGCAGTTCCTGCCGGAACCAGTCGGCGAAAATCGAGAGGGACCCGTCGGTCTTGAAGATGTCGCGCTCGGGCACAATCGCGTTCGCGTCCTTGACGGTGACGCCGTCGGGGACGTTCTCAAGATCGGCATAGGTGTACAGATGATAGGGGTGACCCTGTGCCAGAAACGATCGAATGGAGAGCACCTCGATACGCGACAGGCGTTCGCCAATCCAGAGCGACTGAATCGTGTGCTCGTTGGTCATCTCATTGCGCGGGTTCCACGCTGAAGACCTGAAGCGGCGCGAGCGTGGGCGCTATCGCTACCGCGACGAACTCGGCCAGGGGGTCCCCTGCTCCGCCTTGGTGACCGGCGCGAGTCCCTTGTTCACGAAGCGCTGCACGCGCTTGCCCTCGAAAGTTTCCGTTGTATAGAGGTTGCCCTTCGAATCGATCGCGATGCTGTGCACGCCGTAGAACTGCCCGGGCTGGCGGCCACCATCACCGAAGGTCGTCAGCTCCTGCAGGGACTGGCGGTCAACGATGTGGATCTTCTCGTTGGTGCCGTCGGCCATGAAGATGAACTTCTGTTCACGGTCTTTCGAGAACGCGATGTCCCACACGGCGCCCTGACCTTTGGTGTTCTTCGAGAAGTACGCCTCCTTCACGAACTTGCCTTCGGTGGTGAACACCTGCAGCCGGTTGCCCAGCCGGTCGCACACGTACACCAGGCGATCCACCGAGAGCTCGGCGCAGTGCACGGGGTTGCGGAACTGCAGCGCGGGTGGCGCGGCCGGATCATACGGCGCCAGCGGGGCGTCGTCGGGTTTGGCGCCGTTGGCGCCCCACCAGCGCTTGACCTTGCCGGTGTCGGCGTCGAGCACCGCGACGCGCTTGTTCAGGTACCCGTCGGCCACATACGCCTCGTTCGTCAGCGGGTCGACGGTGAACTTCGCGGGCCGGCCGAAATTCTCAGTGTCGTTGCTGTTGCCGGTGTAGGTGTCGGGCGCGTTGGGCGGGGCCCCGGGCGCCGGACCTCCCGTGCGGCGGATGCCTTTCTTCCCGAACTGCGCGACGAACTTGCCATCCTTCGTGAACTTGAGAATGTGAGAGTCGGACGCGCCGTTGCCGCCCAGCCACACGTTGCCTTTGTAGTCGATATAGATGCCGTGGAGGGACTCGTGCCATTCATAGCCCTCCCCGGGACCCCCCCAATGACGCAGCAGGTTGCCGGCCTGGTCGAACTCCAGGACGGGCGGTGCGCTGGCGCAGCAATCACCATTCCCGACCTCGAAG
>CANJYC010000089.1 GCA_947478985.1 Acidobacteriota bacterium
AACCCGGAGTTCCTCAAGCAGGGTGCGGCGATCGAGGACTTCATGAAGCCCGATCGCGTCGTCGTCGGTGCCGAAGATCCTCGAGCCACCGAGCTGATGCTCGAACTCTACGCGCCGTTCACGCGCACTGGCGCCCCGATTATGGTGATGGACTGCGCCAGCGCCGAGCTGACCAAGTACGCCGCCAACGCCATGCTCGCCACCCGGATTTCGTTCATGAACGAGGTGGCGAACGTCTGCGAACTGGTGGGCGCCGATGTGGATCAGGTGCGGCGGGCGATCGGCGCGGACCGGCGCATCGGTACGTCGTTCCTGTTTCCGGGCATTGGGTACGGCGGGAGCTGTTTCCCGAAGGACGTGCAGGCGATGATCCACTTTGCCGCGGAGAAGGGTTACGACTTCCGGGTGCTGCATGCGGTCGAAGCCGTGAACGCGACGCAGAAGACGCGCCTCTTTGCCAAGATCAAGAAGCACTGCGGCTCGCTGAAGGGGAAGACCGTGGCCGTGTGGGGGCTGGCCTTCAAGCCCAAGACCGACGACATGCGCGAGGCCCCGGCGATTCCGCTGATCGAAGCGCTGTTGCGGGCCGGTGCCACGGTCAAGGCGTTCGACCCGGAAGCGATGGCGGTGGCCAAAGGCATCTTCGGGTCCCGCGTCACCTTTGCCAAGAACTACGACGTGCTGAAGGATGCCGACTGCCTGGCGATCGTCACCGAGTGGAACGAGTTCCGACGGCCGGATTTTGCCCGCATGCGCACGCTGATGCGTGCGCCGGTGGTCTTTGACGGCCGTAACCTCTTCAGCCCCGAGCAGATGCAGCAGAACGGGTTCACCTATTACTCCGTTGGCCGATCCTAGCCGCACCACCGTCCTGGTGACCGGCGGCGCGGGCTACATCGGCAGCCACGCCGCGAAGGCGCTTCGCCTGGCGGGCCACCGTGCGGTCATCTTCGACAACCTGTCCGCAGGGCATCGGGAGGCCGCACTCGGCGCCCCGCTGGTCGAGGGGGACATCGGAGACGTGGACGCGGTGCGTCGTGCCATTCGCGACAGCGGCGCGACGGCCGTGATGCATTTCGCGGGCTGGCTGTCGGTGGCGGACTCGGTGCGCGACCCGGGCGGCTACTACCGTAATAATGTCGCCGGGACGCTGGGAACACTGGAGGCGATGGTGGCCGAAGGATGCCGGCACTTCGTCTTCTCATCCAGCTGCGCCGTATACGGCCAGGCGGCGGGGTCGCCGCTGCGCGAGACCGCGGCGCCGGCGCCGATTAATGCCTACGGGCAGTCCAAGTTGGCGATTGAACAGGCACTCCCGCACTTCGAGCGCGCACACGGCATCCGATCGATCCGGTTGCGGTATTTCAACGCGGCCGGCGCGGATCCCGACGGCGAGCTCGGCGAAGATCACGATCCAGAGATTCACGTCATCCCGCGCGCGATTGCGGCGGCACAGGCCGGAGCCCGAATGGAGATCTACGGAGAGGATTACGCGACCCCTGACGGTACCTGTCTGCGCGATTACATTCACGTATCCGACCTGGCCGACGCGCATGTCCGCGCGCTGGCGCGGCTGGAGGGCGGCGGCGCATCGGCCACCTATAACGTCGGCACCGAGCGTCCCTCCTCGGTGCGAGACGTCATCGCCGCGGTTGAGCGCGTGACGGGGCTCCCGGTGCTCCGGCAGGCGGCGCCGCGTCGGGAGGGCGACCCCGCGGTGCTCTACGCCTGCGCGGAACGCATTCGCGAGGATCTGGGATGGCGCCCGCAGCGCGCCGACCTCGAGACGATCGTCGCGGATGCGTGGCGTTGGCACGCGGCGCACCCCCGTGGTTTTGCGATGGAGTCCCGCTGATGTCCAGACTGAAAGGCGTCCTCAAGGACCCGCTGCTCTCGGTCGTGATGCCCGCGTTCAACGAGCGGGAGACAATCGAGGAGATCATCCGACGTGTCCTTGCAGTGTCGATCCGGACCCAGCTGATCGTCGTCGATGACTGTTCGACCGACGGCACGAGGGACATCCTGTCCCGTCTGCAGCCCGAGCTGGGCTTCACGCTGCTGCTGCAGCCGCGGAACATGGGGAAGGGGGCCGCGCTCCGTCGGGGCTTCGAGGCGGTGCAGGGAGACCTCGTGGTCATTCAGGACGCCGATCTCGAGTACTCGCCTGAGGAATTTCCGTCCCTCATCGAACTCATCTGCGAAGGGCGCGCCGATGTGGTGTACGGCTCGCGCTTCCTCGGGCGTCATCGCGTGTTTCTGTTCACGCACTACGCCGGCAATCTGCTGCTGACGTTTCTGACCAACGTCCTCTACAACACCATGCTCACCGACATGGAGACCTGCTACAAGGTGATGCGGACGGAGGTCTTGCGCTCGATGGAACTGCACGCCAACGGGTTCGGGATTGAGCCCGAGCTGACGGCAAAGATCTTCAAGCGCGGCTACCGCGTGTACGAGGTGCCGATCACCTACGACGGACGTGGCTACGACGAGGGCAAGAAGATCGGGTGGCGCGACGGCGTCGTCGCGCTGTGGGTCCTGGTGAGGTACCGGTTCAGCGAGTGAGCGCCCTCCGCCGCCTGCTCGAGTACGCGCGTCCCCACCGGCCGCGGCTGGCGGCTGCGCTGGCGGCCATGGTGATGTACGGCGCCGCCTCAGCGGGGCTGGCCGCCCTGATTCAGCCGATCTTCGACGAGGTGCTGCCTGCCAGGCAGCGGCTCCTGCCCATCACGCTGGCCATCCTCGGTGTCTACGTCGTCAAGGGGCTCGGGTCGTACCTGTCCGGCTATCTGATGACGGACGTGGGGCAGCGCGTCGTGCGCGACCTGCGCAACGTGCTGTTCCGGCACATCCTCGGGCAGTCCGCGGCGTTCTTCTCGCAGCAGACCACCGGACGGCTGATGTCGCGGATCACCAACGACGTCGGACAGGTGCAGCGCGCCGTGTCGGAGACGATTGGCGACCTCACGCGTGAATCGCTCTCCCTCATCGGTTTCGCCGGACTCCTGTTCTATTACGATCCGCGTCTGGCCATGGTGTGTCTCACCGGGGCGCCGCTCGTCGTCTATCCGCTGGCGCGCCTCGGCCAGCGGGTACGGCGCACGACCAGGCGGAGCCAGGAGGCGCTGGAGCAGATGTCACACGTCAGCGCCGAGGCGTTCACGGGGCACCGCATCGTCAAGGCCTTCGGCGCTGAGGCGCGGGAGACCGCAAAGTTCGAGCAGGCGTCGCAATATTTCTACCGCACCAACATGAAGGTGACGGGCGTGCTGTCGGTGCTCCCGCCGCTCATGGAGTTCATCGGCGGCCTCGCGTTTGTGGCCGCGCTCTGGTACGGCAGCCAGGAGATCGCGACGCACCGGCTGACGACGGGCGCCTTCACCGCGTTCATTGCCGCACTGTTCATGATGTACGGGCCGGCCAAGAAGCTGAGCCGGGTCAATGCGGATCTCCAGCAGGCGATGGCCGCGGCCGAGCGCATCTTCGAGATGCTCGATCAGCACAGCGAGGTGCAGGACCGCGAAGGCGCCGTGCCGCTCCCGCCGTTCAGGACCGCCATCGAGTTTCGCGATGTCCACTTCGCCTACGGTGACGCCGAGGACGCCACGCTGCGCGGGATCAGCTTCACCGTGGAAGCCGGCAAAACCCTGGCGATCGTCGGACGGAGTGGCGCCGGCAAAACCACCCTCGTCAATCTGATTCCCCGGTTCTACGACGTGACCGCCGGAGAGATCCGGATCGACGGCCAGGATGTGCGCGAGGTGTCGCTTGACTCGCTGCGACTGCAGATTGGCATCGTGACGCAGGAGACCGTGCTGTTCGACGACACGATCGCCGCCAATATTGCGTACGGACGGCCTGGCGCGAGCCGGGCGGAGATCGAGACCTCGGCGCACGCGGCGCACGCTCACGAGTTCATCGTCCAGCTGGAACACGGTTACGACACGCCGATTGGCGAGCGTGGGCAGCGGCTCTCTGGTGGGCAGCGGCAACGACTGGCCATTGCGCGCGCCATCCTCCGCGATTCACCCATCCTGATTCTTGACGAGGCCACATCGGCACTCGATGCCGAGTCCGAGATGCTGGTCCAGGACGCGCTGTCCACCCTGATGCTGAATCGCACGTCCTTTGTGATCGCGCACCGGCTGTCGACGGTGCGCCGGGCTGATGCCGTGGTGGTCGTCGAACGTGGCCGCATCGTCGAAACGGGCACGCACGATGAGCTGCTGGTGCGTGGCGGCGCCTATGCCAGACTGTACGAGTTGCAGTTGCAGGAAGAGCCGGCCGACCAGACGGCCGACCGGCAGGAGGCGCGGTACTAGCGTGATCAAGTCCATGACCGGGTTTGCGTCGCTGACGCACGAGGACGACCGAGCCACTATCGGCGTCACGGTGAAGACCGTGAACCATCGCTTTCTTGATGTGCAGCTCCGCATGCCGGCGTCGCTGTCCGACCTGGAGATTCGCGTCAGGGCGCTGCTGCAGAAGCGGCTGGCGCGTGGCCGGGTCGAGCTGGCGATCTCCGTGCAGCACCGGGTCGCTTCGACGCCGACGGTTGAGCTCAATGAGGAGTTTGCCAATGCCGTGGTGGCCGTCATCGACCGCGCGCGTGAGCGCGGGCTGGTGAGCGGTACGCTGACGCCAGGGGACCTGTTGCGTCTGCCTCAGGCGATTACGATCCGCGACCGTGCGGTGGAAGTCGATCCCGCGATCGAGGCCCAGCTTGCTGCCAGCGTGGAGTCGGCGCTCGAACAGGCGCTGGCTGATATGGATGCGATGCGGTTGCGCGAAGGTGCGCACCTCGGCGCCGATCTCGAAGGCCGACGGCAGATGCTCGGCGTCCTGATCGAGCGGTTGAGCGGTGCGGCTGAGGAGGGGCGAGGCGACGTGGAGAGTCGGCTGAGGGACCGCGTGGCCGAAATCGCCCGCGAACTGCCGGTCGACCAGGCACTCGTCGCGCAGGAAGTCGTGCGGGCGGCCAGCCGGTCGGACATCACCGAGGAGGTGACGCGGTTTCGAGCCCACCTGGCGCACTGGGCGGCACTCGCCGGGTCCGACGAGCCCTGCGGCCGGAAACTCGATTTCCTGCTGCAGGAGATGAACCGGGAGATCAACACGATCGGCTCTAAGGCCGATGGGCTGCGGGTATCCGAGCTCATCATCACCGCCAAGGCGGAACTGGAGCGGATGCGGGAGCAGGTGCAGAATGTTGAGTGAGGACAGGCGCGGCCTGCTGTTTATCGTGTCCGCCCCTTCCGGCACCGGCAAGACCACGCTGGTCGAGCGGCTGGCACACCTGCTCCCGGACCTGTGCCTGTCGCGCTCCTACACGTCGCGGCGGGCGCGGTCGGGGGAGCACGACGGCGTCGACTATAATTTCATCACCCGAGACAGATTTGAGGAGATGGCTCGCGAGAACGAGTTTCTCGAGTGGGCCGACGTGTTCGGGAATTATTACGGCACCGGGGCGGCCGACACCGAAGCGCACCTGGCCGCCGGACGCGACGTCATCCTGGTGATCGACGTGCAGGGTGCCCGTCAGGTCCGAAGCCGGGGCATCGAGACCGTCGGCATCTTCGTGCTGCCGCCGTCGGCGGTGATTCTGGAGCAACGGCTGCGCGGGCGCAGCAAGGACAGCGAGGAACAGATCGCGCGACGGCTCTCGGTGGCCCGACAAGAGGTCGACGAGTTCGAGCAATACGAGTACGTCGTGGTCAACGATCAGGTGGATGCGGCCGTCGACCGGCTGCGGGCGATTGTGCTGGCCGAACGCGCGCGCGTGAAGCCGATGCGATCGGTGGCGGAGAGCGTCATCGACACGTTTGCAAAGGAATAGGACCGTGGAAAGAGCCCCGAAAGAGAATCGCTTCGAGTTCGTCGTGCTGGCTGGTCAGCGCGCCCGTCAGCTGCTGGCGGGTTCGATCCCTCGTGAGAGTGGAGAGAAGAAGATTACGGTCGCGCAGCGGGAAATTCTGCGCCGCAAGGTCGAGAAGGTCGTCGCGGAGACTGTCTGACGTGGGAGATGGCGCGTGGCGTTGATCGCGTTGGGCGTCACCGGGGGCATCGGCGCTTATAAGGCGGTCGAGGTGTGCCGGGGCCTGCAGACGCGCGGCCACGACGTGGTCGCAGTCATGACGCGATCGGCAACGCGGTTTGTCGGCCCGCTGACATTCGAGGCGATTACGCGGCGTCCGGTCATCACGTCGCAGTGGAAGCCCGGCTTCAACGCCACCATCGAGCACATCGCCATCGCCGACACCATCGACCTGCTGCTGGTGGCACCCTGTTCGGCCAACGTGATCGGGAAGTTTGCGCACGGCATTGCGGATGACTTTCTGACCTCGCTCCATCTGGCCACGAAGGCGCCCATCCTCCTGGCGCCGGCCATGAACACCAACATGCTCTCGCACCCGGCCGTACAGGCCAACATCGCGACGCTCGGCGCACGGGGCGTGCGGTATGTCGAGCCTGGCGAGGGTTATCTGGCCTGCGGGTGGACAGGGAAGGGACGGCTTGCCGAGCCCCCAGAGATTGTCGCGGCCGCCGAGGCGATGCTGGCTCCCACGACATCGGCATTGCGCGGCCTCCGGATCGTGGTGACCGCCGGCCCCACCTATGAAGATATCGACCCGGTGCGCTACGTCGGCAACCGATCCAGCGGGCGGATGGGGTTCGCCCTTGCCGCCGAAGCCCGGCGTCGTGGCGCGCACGTCTCCCTGGTGGCCGGGCCTGCCGGCATCCAGCCGCCGGCCGTCGACGAACTGATTCGGATTCGGAGCGCCGCTGAGATGCACGCGGCGGTCATGCAGGCGTCCGAGCGCGCCGATGTCGTCGTGATGGCGGCGGCGGTGGCGGATTACACGCCGGAGACTCCGGCAGGCCACAAGGTGGCCAAGCGCGACGCGCCCCTGACCCTCACGCTCACCCGTACGCGCGACATCCTGGGTGATCTGGC
>CANJYC010000090.1 GCA_947478985.1 Acidobacteriota bacterium
ATGCTCTCGTCGATCGTTCCGCTGATCTCGCCGCCCATCGTGTGCGCGACAGGGATGTTCATGTAGGCCGCCGCCACCGCCGTCGCCATCGTCTCGAAGCGGTCGCCGACACTCACGACAACGTCTGGCGCAAGGTTCTCAAAGATCGTCGGGAGCTCCAGCAGCCCGAGGCCAGTGGACTTCGCCATGGTCGCTGGCGTTTCCCCCTCGACGATCATGGTGACCTTTGCGTCCGGCTTGAACCCGTCGGCCACGATCACGTCGATCACGGCACCGAAGCGATCGAGCAGCGCCGACGCGCCGACCACCAGCTGCAGCGTCAGGTCGGGATGCGCGGCGATTGCGCGCATCGCAGCCTTAATGCTGCTGTAGTTCGCCCGCGAGCCGATCAGTACACAAACTTTTCTCACGCCCACCTCTCTCCGTCAGTCACGGCACCGAGCCGCGGCACCCGCCGCGGCTGGTGACGACGCGGCCTGTTTTGACCTGCGCGCCTCAACTCGCCGCCGCCGGGCCTCCTCGGCTCGCACGGCACGTTCCTGCAGCTTGCGCTGCCGCTGCTCGTCGTTGACGGCGCGGCTCATCGCCCTTCTGATGGCCTTCTCGGCGCGCAGGCCGCGCAACCGTTCAGCGCTGGCCTGCTCGCGTGGCGACAGTGTCCAGCGCTCGAAGCGTTCCTGATCTTTCATTCGCCCGATGCGAGGCAGGAGCCATCGCCACGTCGATGCCAGCGCATCGACGGGCGGGTCGGCCACCGTCATGCCTGCCATCGCCTCCACCTCGGCGACGAAGATCGGCGTTGCAGCACGGTCGAGTCCCAGGGGCCTGACGAACTCACGCACGAAGGGCCGCACGCCGTCCGGCGGCGCCTGCAGCGACGCCTGGAGCTGGGCGAGGTGCTCATCAAACCCCCGCGCCACGGTCAGCAGACCGCCGCCTGCGTCGAGCAGGTAGCGGAAGTGCACCGTGCCGTACTGGTTCTCCTCGAACTCCGGGGTGACGATGGTGAAGACGGGCCGTCCGGCGATTCCGGCTTCGATGAAGGCACTGGTGTTGATGCCCACGACGGCAGCACTGTGGTAGAGCGAGTCGAAGTAGTCAGCCCTCGCCTGGGTATCAATCGGGTTGCTGCCCCATACCACTGCACCCGACTCCAGCGGGCCCAGTTCCTCCCACTCGGTGAGTCGAGAAGGGTGCGGACGCACGAGGATGCCAATGTCGCGCAGGGCCGGGTCGGCACTGGCACGTATGCGCCTGATCCACTCGAGGACAAACGTGGCCTCGACGGGACTGCCGTGAATGAGCGCCGAGCAGACCCACAGCAGGTATGGCCGCGCCGGATCGAGGCCAACGCTGCGGCAGAACTCCTCACGTCGCCGGGACGGCGCACGATCGAACCACTGATCGAAGCATTGCGCACCAGTCACCACGACCTGCTCCGCACCGACGCCATGCAGGTCCATCGCTTCACGCTTCTGGGTGTGATTCCAGACAAACACGCGGTCCGGCGATTCGCGGAGGAGCGCCTTGCTCGACAGGTGATCCCAGCTCCAGACGCAGAGCGCGGTTGGAATCCGCAGCGCACGCGCTGCGCGGAGATATTCGATTTGTGACGACGCGAGATCAACGAGCGGCGTCAGCAGCACCACGTCGGGCTGCTGAGCGGCGATATATGCCCGGATGGCCGGTTCTTCCGGCACCGCACGCTCGAGTCGCCGCAGCAGACCAATGGCGCCACGCCGTGCCCATCCGCCCGCCGCGCGCACGGCGCCGCCCATCGCGACGAAGGCCCCGGGGGTCCGCCCCCGTGCCCGTTCACGCAGCTTGTAGGCCTGGTCGAATGTCGGGTGCAGGTACCGCAGGTAGTCGAGACCGAGCCGCAGGCGGGTGGCGGTCCACGCCCAGTCGTCCTCCGGACGCCCAGGGGCAAGGCCGTAGGTGACGTTCGGAAATTCATCCGCGAGCGCCGTCACCAGCTTCGACCCTCCGAGCACGTCCTCCTGCTCAACCGCCAGGTGCAGACGATGTCCTCGCGTGGCCAGTTCGCGGAGGACGCCCTCGAAGTTGCGGAAGTAGGTGTAATGACGCCCGAGGAAGAGGATCTTCATCGGCCTGTCGAGAATGCTCCGAGAATCCGGCGAACCTGACCTGCCAGACGACCGCGCACCGCGCCTCGGTTCTTCTCCCGCCGGTGCTGTGCGAGCCGTTGCTGCTTCGCATGAGCTTTCGCCGTCTGCGCGCGCGCCTTGGCCGTCACCTTCTCGCGATGCGCCCGGGCAATCAGTTCCTCACGGGCACGCGCCTCCTCTTCCCGGCGCTGTCGTCGCGCCTCGGCGATTGTCGCTTTCTCCACCGCGCGCTGTGCGTCCAGGGCAGCCGCGCGCGCGGCCGAATCAGCTTCTTTTTCCCGGTAGCGTCTTCGTCGTCCGACTGATTCGACAAAGGTCCCGCTTGTGCGCGCGGCGATCGGGGCCAGCACGGCTCGGACAACAGGCGCCCAGCCAGGCTCGACGAGCTTCGCGGGATGTGAGGTCGCCAGGCGCTCCACGGTGGCGACGAAGCGATCGGTGGCGCTCACATCGAGTCCGTTCGGACGGACGAACGCCTCGAGGAAGGCGCGGTTGTGCTGCACCGCCGGGTCCGCATGTGCGAGTGAGTCCGCCAGCTGATCCAGATGCTCCGGCAGCGTGCGCGCGGCCCGCAGCAGGCCACCTTCGAGCAGGTAATGGAAGTGCAGCGTGCCTTCCTGATTGTGCAGAAACTCCTGGAGCAGGATCGTGTGCACCGCACGACCGACGATGCCGGCCTCAATCAGCGCGCTCGTGTTCAGACCAAACACCGCCGCACTGTGGAAGAGTGAGTCGAAATAGTCGGACTTACTGGGCGCGTCCATCGGCGCCGTGCCCCGCTGCGGCCAGAGCGCCACGTTTGTCAGCGACGAGAGGTCGACACCGTCCCACTCGAAACTGCGCTTCGGATGCGGACGAATGAGAATGCCGGCCGTCCGAAGCTCTTCCCTCCCGCTGGCACGTACGGCGGCGATCCAGCGCAGGACGAACTCCGCCTCGTTGGGACTTCCTTCAAAGAGTGCTGAACAGACATACAGCACGTACGGTTTCGCCTGGTCGAGACCAACCTTGCGGCAGAACGCCTCGTGCGCGAGTGTCGGCTGTCGATTGAACCAGTGATCGAAGCACTGAGCGCCGGTGACTCGAATCCGGTCGGGTGACACACCGTGCATCGTGATCGCTTCACGCTGTTGTGTCGGGTTCCAGACCAGAAGCCCGTCCGGCTGATCGCGAATCAGCGCCTTGCTCGAAAGATGGTCCCAGCTGCCGACGCAGACCGCCGTTGGTATGCCGAGCCGGCGGGCGGCGGTGACGGCATCGTGCTGATAGGACCCGAGGTCGATGAGCGGCGTCACCAGCACGATGTCCGCGTGAGCGTCGGCGACGGCCCCCGCCATCTCAGGATCGAGTGGCACGGCCTGTTCGGCGATGCGGAGCGCGCGTCGCAGCAGGGCACGAATGGCCGTATGCCCGGGCCCTCGGTATTCGGCCAGGCGCCGAATCCGCTCCGGCACACGGTCGCGGGCCCGCTGCGCCAGAATCGGCGCCGCGTCGTACTGCGGCTCCATGAAGCGTGCGTAGTCGGAACCGAGCCGCAGCATGAGCCGCAAGTCGAGCCAGCGATCATCAATCGATCGCTCGGCGAATCCCATCGTGATGTTCGGCGATGCCGCCACGAGTGCGTCTGCGGCGGGAGTCCACTGCCCTGTCGGGTCAGGGTCGTGACCGACCAGGATGTGAATACGATGGTCGCGTGCGGCGAGCGCGCGCACCACGGATTCAAAGATGCGGACATACCAGAAGTTGCGCATCGAGAGGAGAATGCGCAGCGGCTCAGGCTTGTCCATTGCCTCGCAGGCGCATGGCCACGTGATAGCGGAGATGGCGCAGCAGCCGCATGATCCGGCGGGGCGCCGTCAGGATCCAGTAGACCAGACGTCGAGTGCCACGCCGAGCCAGCCCCAGAAGTCGGCGTATCAGCCAGACCACCGCGCGGATCGGGCGAACGATCAGCACACGAAGCAGCGCGCGTGAATTCTTGCCGAGCCGTTTCCAGGCCTCGGCGATCCCTTTGCGCGTGAAGAGGCCCGTCCCGCCGCCAAACTGCAGCACGCGCAGCAACAGGGCTAACGGCCAGAGCGCGACGCGCGCGATTCGTGTCCCGAACGAATCACGGATGCGTGGACGCGGCTCGGCTGCACGCACGATCGCCTCGGCCAGCAATGGCGTGCACGCCCTATCAAGACCGTGGGGACGCAGAAACGCCTGCACAAACCGCCGCGTCTGCTCGCGGGTCATGTCCGGGTGCTGCATCACCTCGGAGAGTTGCGCCACATGTTGCGGAATCGACTGGGCAACGCGCAGGAACCCGCCATTCTCCGGCAGCAGGTAGTGGAAGTGGAGCGTGCCTTCCTGCGTGGATGCAAACTCCTCGGTCACAATCGACAGCACCGGTTTGCTGAGAATGGCCGCCTCGATCATGGCGCTGGTGTTCACCCCGACGACCGCGGCGGAGAAATACAGGGAATCGAAGAAGCTGGTGCGCGCCGACTCTGCCGACGGCGTGAAGCGCCCTCGCGGATAGATGGCCACCGGGCCCAGTCCGCTGAAATCGGTGGCCAGCCACCCCTCACAATTGAACGGGTGCGGCCGGATCAGGATGGCGGCGTCGGCCAGGTGCGGATCGCCGCTTGCCCGCAGTGCCTCGATCCAGCGCCTCGCAAAGGGCGCCTCCAACTCCGAGCGGGCGATGAAGACGGACGAGCCGGTGTAAAGGATCAGCGGTCGATCGTCCGGCAGGCCGACCATCTCGCAGAACGAGGCACGCGCCTGACTCGGCTGTCGTTCGAACCAGCGATCGAACAACTGTGCCCCGGTGACGGCCACCCGTTCGGGCGTGATGCCGTGAAAGGTCACCGCTTCGGTCTTCTGGTGCTCGTTCCAGACTGTCACCAGATCCGGCTCGACGCGCAGGTGCCCCTTGTTCGTCAGATTGTCCCAGCTGGCAATCGCTGCCACTGCAGGGATGCCAAGCGACTGCGCGGCACGCACCAGATCGACCTGATCTGACGCCGCATCGACAAGCGGGGAGACGATGACCGCGTCCGGGCGCTGCTCCTCAAGGAAGCGCTGCAGGCGATAGCTCACGGGAATGGCCGTCTCGATGTGCTGGAGCAGACGGAACGCGCGTGCCAGCGCCGGTTCGCTCAGGCTATGCACCCGATCGAGCCAACCCAGCCATGGCGGCAGGACTTTCCGCTTGATGCGCGCGCGAAGGGCCGGTGCTTCAGCCAGACGCGGGTGCAGATACCGTACGAAGTCGAACGTGCCACGCACCGCCCGCGCCATCGGCGTCCAGACGTCGAGCCGCTTCGGAATCACGCCGAGGATTCGAATGCGCGGATCCTCAAGGCCTTCGAGCCGCGCGTGCTTCCGTTCGCGATGCCAGTTGACGCCGATGCTGACGTCGTGTCCGCGGTCGAGCAGCAGGGTCATCGTCGAGTCGAAGTAACGGATGTACTCCGCCGAGGCCACGACAAAGAGCAGTTTCAAGCGGCGTGACGATACCGGCTCGCCGTCCTCGAGGCGTTTGACGCGACGCCGCCTCGCCGCAGCACTGGCGGCGAGCGCCATTGGCGCCAGGAGCGGTCGCAGCAACCAGGCAGAAGCGCCGACCGGTCGCGGTGCCGGCCGCGGCGCCGCCGCTTGCGCCTCGATCGCCGCGACGAAACGGTCGGCCGCCGGACTGTCGAATCCGTGCGGTCGAACGAAGGCTTCGATGAACGCGCGACTGCGTGGGTCGCGGCCTGGCGGGCGCCGTACCGCATCAGCCAGCTGCACGGTGTGTTCTTCGAGCGTGGAGGCGACGGTCAGCAGTCCGCCATTGATGTTCTTGAGGTGCTGAAAATGCAGCGTCCCTTCCTGCTGCCCCGCAAACTCGTCGGCGAGCACGGTGTAGACAGGCCTGCCAACGATGCCGGATTCGATGAGCGCACTCGTGTTCACGCCGACCACGGCGACGCTGTAGAACATCGAGTCGTAGTAGTCAGATCGCGCATCGCGATCAACTGGATTGGCGCCGGCTCTGGGCCAGAGGCCGACGGCTTCATAGGCCTCCGGTGCGAAGTCCTGCCATTGCGCGGCATTCTGCGGATGCGGCCGGATGAGCAGCGCTGCGCGCCGCAGGTCCGGATCGGCCGATGATCGAATCGCATCGATCCAGCGTCGAACAAACCCCACTTCATGCGGCGTGATAAATGGCGATGAACAGAGATACAGCAGCAGCGGACGATCGGCAGGGACGCCGACCTTGCGGCAGAACTCTGCGCGACTGAGCGTCGGTGCTGTCGTGAACCAGTGGTCGTAGGCCTGCGCGCCGGTGACCGTGACCCGGGCGGGTGGTATGCCGTGCAGTTCACGGGCTTCCACACGCTGCGCCTCGTTCCACACAATGACGTGATCGGTCTGCTCGTGGATTAACCCTTTGGTGGTCAGGTGATCCCAGCTGCCCACACCGAGCACCGTGGGAATGCCCAGCGCTCGCGCCGCCCGCACGTATTCCACCTGCTGCGAGCCGAAATAGAGGAGCGGCGTGAGCAGCAGCAGATCGGGCTGTTCCCGGCGCAGGAACGACTCGACACTGTCTCCGTGCGGAATCGCACGCTCGAGGCCGCGTGCCGCCGCGCGCATCGCTGCCAGGCCGCCCGGCGTCCTCAGCAGCGGCAAGGCCGCCGCTGAGACGGCCAGGGCCGGCGCCTGATTCGCACCTCGGGCGCGCAGGCTCGGGGAGTGATCGTAGCGAGGATCGAGATACCGCCAGTAGTCCTGGGCCAGCCGGAGTTGCGTGGCCAGGGGCTGCCAGAATTCGCCTTTGCGCGA
>CANJYC010000091.1 GCA_947478985.1 Acidobacteriota bacterium
AACGTTCGGCCCGTAGATGTCGCCGTCGAGGATGCCGACGCGGCTGCCGCAGCGCGCGAGCGCGAGCGCCAGGTTCACCGCGACGGTCGTCTTGCCGACGCCTCCCTTTCCTGCACCGACGGCGATCACGTTCTTCACGCCGGGCAGCGGCGGACCACCCTTCTCGGGTGCCGACACGGACCGCACCTTCGCGGACATCAGCACCGTGACGTCGGTGACGCCCGGCAGCGCGCGCACGGCCGTTTCCGCCTGGGCCTTCATCTGCTCCTTCACGGGGCAGGCCGGGGTGGTCAGCTCGATGGTGAAGCCCACGCGCGCACCGTCGACCGTGAGGTCCTTGATGAAGCCGAGGGTGACGATGTCCTTGCGAAGGTCGGGATCGATGACGACGCGGAGCGCGGTCAGGACCGCGTCGCGGTCGGGAGAAGCAGCCATGACTCCATTATGTCGCGACGTGGGGCGTCGGCTCGAACAACCGGCGTCCGTCATGCGTGAGCAGCACCCAGAGCGCGTAGGCACCGAGCCCGGTGCCGAACGGCAGGACCAGCAGATTCACCACAGCGAGCGCGAGCGCGAGAATACGCCCGGCCGGCGCATGCCTGCGGAGCAGCACCGCGGACCAGACATTCACGCCTCCCCACAGCAGCGCGAAGAGGCCGAGGCCGGCAAAGGCCCCGGCGGTGAGCCCGGCCGCAAAACCGACGGCCGCGCCGTCCGGCCCCCACAGGATGGCCAGCGCGCCGGCCGACAGGAGCAGCAGCGACACGCCTACGAGCATGGCGATCCCGCCCCAGAGGCTCGTCAGGATTCCGAGCACCGTGACGTGCCTTTCCATTTACGCGACCAGAACGTGGAGCTCGACCCGGGTGGGGGGATTGTGACGAGGCGTGACCGTGAACGAAAAGCGCGCGCCGTCGATGACACCGGCGGGCAGCAGCACTTTCAGCTGATGCGCCAGCAGCTCGACGCCGCGTCCGTGGCACAAGAGGCACGATTCGGTCCACGACTCGCCTCGCCCGCCGCAGCGATGGCACGTGCAGCGCACCGCCACTTCGAGAGGGACCGTCGCGCCGTTGCGGGCTTCCCGCGGCGAGACCTGCAGCGCGGCGCATACGGCGTCGCCGCGCTCCTCGGCCAGAAATGCGCGGCGCATGCGGGCAATCGCCGGGGCGACGGACGGGAAATCGATGACGACGTCGTCGGCGAAGTACCGGGCGTCGGGGCAGCCGTCATCAATGCCGATGACCGTCGTTTTGCCGCCGATAGGCCGGAACGAGTTGCCGCGCATCAAAGTGAAGCTACGATAGGAGGCACCGAAGGGAGAAGTCAATGGCCGCCAAGGAGTGCCCCATGTGTGGCGAGTGGATGCGGCTCCGCGAACGCGATGCCGTTGCTCGCGTGCCCGGTTTGCCTCAGACCACGGTCACGAAGTACCGGGAATGGGTATGCCCGGATTGTGACTACTTCGAAGAAGCGGAGGAATGAGACGCGCTCAGCGCGCGCCCAGGGTCAGCAGGAGTTCCTTGCGGAGTCCTTCTTCAACGTCTTCAAAGACCAGTGCGGTCTCGCACTCGTCGCACAGGATTTCCAGGACTGCAGGGCGGCCTTCTTCAGACACTTCCACGCGCGAGTCGTCCAGGTGCACCACGTGCATCTGGAGCGTTTTCACCAGGAACTTCTGGTCATTCCCACAGCTGGGACAGGTCAGCGCCACGCGCGTCTCCTCTTTAGTCGTCACAAATACCCCCAAAATTCGATTGTATGGGACCGTCAGGCACGGCGCAATGCAATAAAACGCCCGACGCCGTCCCACGCATCTCCTGAGGTTAGACGACCAGCCCGCGAGACCGGTTCTTGCGAAAGAATCTCGGAAATCCCTCCACGTTTTACACCGGCGGCGCCTCGCCCGCGTACACCAGACGCGCTTCGGTCACACGCCCGGGGAACATCTGAGAGGCCGCGCGCCGGTAGAGCTCGACCTGTTCGCGGTGTTCCGGGCGGGTTCGCCCCGTCTTGAACTCCAGCACAGTGACCCGATCCTCCGCGCACACGACGCAGTCGATCGTCCCCCGGATCCAGGCACCGTCGATTTCCATGGTGAACGGCACTTCATGGAGCGCACGACCTGCCGCGAACATTGCACGAACATCATCACGCGCCGCGAGGGCACGGTAGGCCTCGATCGCAGCCTCGATCACGTCGGGTGAGGCGTCGAGCGACTCCGCCGGCCGTATCAGACGTGATACGGCATCGCGCGTGGCGTCGACACCTGCACCGAATCCGACTCGCGCCAGCAGCCGATGGACGAGCGTGCCCACCAGGCGATCCGACGGCGTCCCGGCCGCAACGGCCCCGGTACCGATCTCGCCGGCGACGGTTGTGGCTTGAGACCGGTGCCGTGGCGTGCGCATGGGCATCGGGGCGTAATCTGTCGCCTGGTCGGCGTTCTCATCCGCGCGGGCCGGCACCGGGGACACCACGGCCGACGCGCGCTGACAGAGGCGCAGCCGGTGCGTCACGCCTGACGAGGCGTGCCATTCGATGGTGGGCGAGTCCCCTCCGACCAGTAGTGCCACCAGCGATTTGGGAAGGACCTCGGCGAGGCTCCCTCGGCCGGGCTGGAGGCGCCCGTCCTTGAGCGCCGACGCCAGGTACAGCCGGTCGCGCGCGCGGGTCAACGCCACGTAGAGCAGGCGCTTGGTCTCTTCGCGCTCCCGACGGGCGTCGTCTTCATCGGCGTCGGACTGGAAATCGCCCACTGACACCGACGGTGACTCGCCATCGGGGTCGGCCGTCACGCGGATTGGATCGCGGCGGTTGCCGGTCCCGCGCCTGAGATTGACGATAAAGACAACGGGAAATTCGAGGCCTTTTGCCGCGTGGACCGTCATGAGTTTGACCGCGTCGAGGGCGTCGATCGACGCGTTCGCCTCGTCGCCGACCGCGAGGCGATCCAGGTGCAGGGCAATACGTCCGAGCGTCACGTAGCCGCGATTCTGGATGCGCCGCAGCAGGCTCCGCATCTTCTTCAGGTTCTCGCGCGCCTGCTGGACCCTGGGGCCACGCAGATGCACGGCATACTCCGCCTCCGTCAGCACACGGTCGAAGAGCTCGGCCGGCGGTAGTCGATCCACGAGGCCACGCCAGCGCCGGGTGGCCGCGCGCGCCGCAGAGAGGGCGGCCGCATCGAGATCATTGAGCGGCACGGCCTGCGTTGGCGGTGTGGCAGCGCGAAGCGCATCGGCCAGCCGAGGCGCCAGGCGGCGCAGCCCTTCATCAGAGATCCGGACGAACCGCGACCGCAGGAGCGCGGCTGCGCGAAGGTCCGACACCGGATCGGCCAGATATCCGAGGAGCACCAGCGCGTCCTTGATCTCGTCGGTGTCGAAGAACCCGAGCCCTTTGTAGACATACGACGGGATGCCACGCGCATCAAGCGCCGCCTCGAAGGCCCGGTGGCTCTCGCGCGTGCGGAACAGGATGGCGACGTCACCCGATCGCACGCCTCTGGGCAGCCCTGTCTCACGATCCCGCACAGTCGTCCCAGAGGCGAGCAGCCGGGCAATCTCGTCTCCGGTCATCTCGGCGCAGGCCTCCGGTGTGTCGGCGAGCACGGCCCCGAGGCCTTCGTCCCAGTCTGCTGGGGGTGTCTCGTTCGGAAAACGATCCTGCTCGGCATAGACGAAGGCATCACGCCGCTCTGGCGCCTTCTCCATGTCGTGGCAGACATCGTTGACGAAGCCGAGCAGCGCCGGCGTCGACCGGAAGCTGCGCGAGATGGACCGCCGCACGTCACCATCTGGGCGCAACGCGTCGATATGGCGGCTCGCCTCGTGCAGCACCGACACATCCGCGTCGCGGAACCCGTAGATCGACTGCTTGCGGTCGCCGACGATGAACACCGACGGCGCGAGGGGCCCCTCATACGCCAGACCGACCCCTTCACCCCACGACCGGACGAGCAGCGATACGAGCTCCCATTGCGCCCGGCTGGTGTCCTGAAACTCGTCCACGAGCAGGTGGTGATAGCGCGACTCGAGACGGTACCGGCTCTGCGAGAACTCCTCCATCCTCCGGAGCAGACTGAGCGCGTACAGCAGCACATCGGAGAAATCGAGCACGGCGTGCGCGTCGAGCGTCCGCCGGTATTCCGTCTGTGCGACCTGGAACATGCGCGAGATGCCGCGCGCGACGAGCACGTTCAGGTCGCGTGCGTGGCGGAGCAGCGCCTCTTTCACACCAGGCCCGCGGGCGACGACAAGATCGCGATGCGCCTGCCAGTCAGCTTTGCTGCGAAACTTCGCCTGCGTGTGAACGAGACGAGCGCGTCGCGGCTCCCCCTCCTGCGTCAGGAAATATTCCCGCACGCGCGTGAAGGTCGACTGCACCGCAACGGGGGACACAGCCCCACCACCCTCCATCGCCGCCGAGAGCTGACGCAACGCCCGCGCGAGCAGTGCGAAGAGCGGCTCCGGTGGACCGCACGCGAGGAAGCCTTCGAGACCACCTGGCATCGCCGCGAACTCGTCGAGCAGACGGCCCGCGGCGGCGCGGCTCACACCGTCGACGTTGAGGTCACGGGGGCCTTTCGCCAGATAGTCCGACAGCACCTGCGGCGCCACGATCCGGCGGCTGAGCAGCGTGGCCAGCCCGGCGCGCGCCTTCCGTTCGCCGAGCTGGGCGAAGACCAGGGCGATGTTGTCGTCCTCGCGCGCAAGTTGACGGCAGATGCGCAGCGCCCGGTCGAGCGACTCATCCACGAGCCTCGGCACCTCGGTCTCGTCCGCCATGCTGAAGCCCGGATCAAGATCGGCCTCGAGCGGAAACTCGCGCAGCAGCGAGAGGCAGAATGCATCGATGGTGCTGATGCCGATGTCGGCCGTACGGTCCCGCAGTGCGTTCCAGCGCGAGGGCGCGATCTCTCCGCTTGCGGCCGCGGCACGCAGGGTCGCCACGATCCGCTCGCGCATCTCAGCCGACGCCTTGCGTGTGAAGGTGATCGCGAGCACGTGCGAGGGATCGACACCCGCCTTCAGCAGATTGACATAGCGGTCGACGAGCACGCGGGTCTTGCCCGTCCCCGCCGACGCTTCGAGCGCGACGTTGTGGCGCGGGTCCACCGCCCGCTCGCGCCCGAGCCGATCGCGCGCGTCGATGCGCGACTCGGCCGCCTCCGGCTCACCCTCGGACGGACCCAGCGGGTTACTCATCGCCCGCGTAATCCTTGCGGCAGACCGAGGCGTACGCGCAGTAGGTGCACGTCCGCGTCTGGTGGGGGCGCGGTGGAAATTCACCGGCGGCGATGCCGTCGAGCACCGCGAACAGCCGCTCGCGTGCAGCGGTCAGCGTCGCGTCATGGTCGCCGGCGCCGGCTTTCATGACCGGCACCAGCGTTCGCTTGCCCGTGAACGCCACATACGAGCCTTCGTCAATGACCCAGGGACGGCCGTCACGCCGGACGAGCGTCTCCTGGGCACAGAGCGCATAGATGGGCACCTGCAGCGCCCGTTTCACATCGGGCGGAGAGCCGGACTTGTAGTCGACCACGCGCAACCGGTTGCCGGAGAGCAGGTCGACGCGGTCGGCGACGCCTTTCAACAGCACGCGACGGCCGTCGGTGCCAAGCTCGAACTCTCCTTCGAAGCGCCACTCGAGCCAGCGCTCCTCCACCTCGGCGGGACGGGATGCCTCGAGGCCGAGGACGACATCGACCACGCCGACGGCAATCGCTGACCCGAAGAGGCGGGCCCGCTCGATCCCGGCTTCGGCCTCCGGGAACTGCGCCAGCAGCGGCGCCGCCACCTCCTCGAAGAGGCTGCGCGCGGCGTCGAAGCGATCCGCTGTGATCGCGGTATGGCCGCCGCCATCCCACGCCTCGAAGAAGCGTTGAAACACCTCGTGAATGAAGCGACCGCGCGCGCGCGGCGACAGGGACGGCTCATCCTCCGGCGCCTCTTCGAGGCGCAGCACATCTGCCGCGAAGAACCTGAAGGGGCACTCCTGATAGCGCTCGAGCGCGCTCAATGAGAGGGCCCTGGCGACATGTCCATCCGTCGTCCCGCGATAACGCGAGTCCGCGACCGCTGGTGACGGTGCACCGGCGCTGAGCGCTTCGTAGTCGAAGATCAGCGTCGGGTCCGGCGGACATTCCACGGTCGCGAATCCCGCAGCCTCGACGTCGTCGAGCAGCGTCGACGGGGCCACGACCGAATCGTCCTCGAGGCTGAAGGTCGAGACTCGCAGGCGCGCGCCGGGGAGCCGCATCAGATCGGCGAAGCTGGCGCGTGCCCCTTCCAGACGCTCGGACTCCGCGGTCCAGCCGAGATCGCGCAGGATGCCAGGCGAATAGAAGATGTTGCGCCGCGGGCGATCCGGCCATTCGCCGTCCACGAGACCGGCCAGCTGCACGTGATCGAAGTCGCCGAACCTGGCGCTCTCGGCATCGACGACATGCACGCCGGTGTCTCCCGTGCGCGGCGAGAACGTCTGTGCGTCGATCCACCGGCGGACCATGGTGGCCACCTCGTCAAACTCCACGGATGCCGCGTCGAACCGCCGGTAAGCGTCACGCAGCGCGCCCATGGTCCCGAGGATGGCCGCGCGTGCGCGCAGCTGCCGCACGCGCAACGGGTCGTCCGGGCCTGGCAGGTGCTCGTAGGTGTCGAGAAATGACAGCAGGGCCGACAGGTGGTCCGCAACGGGCGCCGTCGTACGCAGTGGCCTGAGTTCCCCCGCGATGCGCGCGAGCGTCTCGCCCGCCCGACGCGCGCGCGCCAGCAGTCCTCGGTCGGGATCGCCAGCCCGCCACGCGTCGACAATGCGCACCAACGCGTCGTGCTCGCCAAGGTAGCCCGCCTCGCTGAGCGCGCGATCGAGCGCCGCCACGTCCTTGAGGTCGCCCGCGCCATCGTTGGTGTCGCCGTGCACGCGCAGGTGCGGTGAGGAC
>CANJYC010000092.1 GCA_947478985.1 Acidobacteriota bacterium
AGGCTCAGGTCGCCGGCCTCGACATGCACATGCTTCCCGCCCTTGACGAGCGGCAGCGCCCGTTTGCGGACAAAGTCGATCTTGAAGCGGAAGAGGGCGTCGAGCTCCTTCGTCTGCGCGTCGAGGCGCCCAACGGCATCCTCCACCCGGAACAACTGCGCGATGAAGCCACTCACATGCGGCGCCATCCGCACGAGGAGGTCTGAGGTGTCGATGGGCGATCTGGGCGCGTCGGGGGCGGCACGGTAGCCCTCCCACTCGGACCAGAGCTGCGGGTGCTCGGCGGCTACGCGCTCGCAAAAAGTGTTGTAGAGGTCACGGAGACGTGCCGCCTGGTGCAGGTCGGCATAGGTGAAGCCGTCGATCCCCATGGGCATCGGTGTCGAATCTTGATTCATCGGTAAATTCAATTATCTGAAACACGTCGCTCAAATGCGAACTTTTAGGTCGGATTGGCTGGCGACCGTGCGGAATGCTGTATAGAGCGAGGCCGCTCCCGGCCGTTCTCCACCGCGAAACCCGCGGCGCACGAGGGACCGCGCGGTGACCGGCGACGCACCCTTCAACACGTAGTGAACGCCGTCGCACAGTCCGGCCGAGTATTCAGGACAGGAGGGCATCGGCACGAAGCCGTCGAAGGGACCAAGGATCGTGGACGTCCACTCCCAGCCATTCCCCACCAGTTCCTGCACGCCGAACGCGCTGACGGCGTCCGGACGGGCCTCAACGGGCGTCGGGTCCCAACGCCCGAAGTCGAAGTTGCCCGGCGCCCGGCCATGCAGGGTGTCTCCCCAGGGGTAGCGACGCTCACCGCCTCCAGGCATGCCGAACGCGGCGCGGTGAAACTCGGCCTCCGAGGGCAGTCGGCGGCCGCACCAGTGGGCATAAGCATCTGCCTCCGACCAGGTCACATAGACCGGCCAGTCTGGCGGCAACGGCACGGTCTCGAACATGCCGCGCCAGGACCAGCGCCCAAGCGCCGACTCCCCCTCGGCGTGGCCTCCGGATGGCCGCCAGAGATGCGGGGCGCTGGCCCCGGTGGCGTCCATGAATGCGAGGTACTCGGCGTTGGTGACCTTGCAAGTGTCGATGTCGAATGCCGCGACCGCAACGGTGTGGGCGGGCCGCTCGTTGTCCCAGCTGAATCCCTCGTGCTCGGCGGTGCCGAGCGTGACCTCTCCGGCAGGAATGCGCACGGTCTCCCGAGCCCGCGTCCTCGGCTCTTTCAGACGTGGCGGCGCGGTGACGTAGTGCTCCGGCTTCCGCTTCAGCGCGTACGGCAGCTCATGCCACAGACAGGCGAGGGTTTCCTGGTGCATCTCCTCGCGTTCGAGGACCGACCTGAGCGCCTCGGCGAGATGGGGATGTGCCGCGTTGGCGGAATCGAGATCCGCGTGAAGGATCGCCTCTTCGATCGCTCCGTCGGCGGCCAGGCCAAACCGCCCGACAACGTCGCGCTGGATGACGTCCTGCGCCGGCCAGCCCGGCGGCTGCTCATCGAACGCCGCGTCATCCAGCAGGGCGAAGAGCGCGCGCGTCCTGGCACGGGAGCGGCGAAAGCGGTCAACAGCCGCAGCGCGATCGAGGGACACGAGCCCCGAGCTTACCTTGACGCGCGACAATTTGGCGCCGTACGCAACGTTGCTAACCCGTCCACCGAATCGGATCACTCCCGGGCGCGACGAGGAGCAGGCACACGAGGCTTGCACTCCGTACAAACAAAAAGCCGCCACGATTGCTCGTGGCGGCTCTCAAAGAAATGATCTCGGCAGTAACCTGCTTCAAGGTGTCACGTTAGAAGACGATCCGCGCAGGCACCCCTTCCCCAGTGGTTGTCAGCGTATTGGTTCCGCTCGTCTTATCGCTTTGTACCGTCACGGTTCCAACATATGACGCGATTGAGGTTGGCGTGAAGGAGACGTCAACGTCCAAGTTGCCCCCAGGGTCGATAGTCCGGGCCTGGAAGCTGCCTGCGGAAAACGCGGAATTGCTGAATGTGATGCCGCTTACCGTGAGAGCGCCATTACCGCGGTTGCGGATCCTCAGAGTGCGCCCGTCAGTCCGTCCAACCCGGACCTCCCCAAACGCCAATCCGGTGCTGGCATTCCCCTCGAGTTCCAAGATGCGGGTCGACGCCGCGAGACCCGCACCGGAGATTCCGGCGGTGGCGCTGCCGCCAGTCGCGTCGCTTGTCACCGTAAGCGTGCTGCTATAGTTCGTCGCCGTGGCGGGAGTAAAAGTCAGCGTCACCGTCACGGATCCACCCGCGGCCACCGTGCCACTCGTCGCACTCGCAGTGAAGACCGCGTTCCCGGTGCTCAGTCCGCTCCACGTCATGGTGCTATTGCCAGTGTTGCTGATGGTGAGTGTCGTGCTTGCGCTTGTGCCCACCGTCACCGAGCCAAGCGCCAGATTGCCAGATAGCCCAATGATGCGCGTCGCCGCTGGTGAGGCCGGGGGCGTCGGTGAAGGCGTCGGTGAAGGCGTCGGTGTCGCCACCGGTGTCGGGGCGGTCGGAGAGACGGGGTCGCTGCTTCCGCAGGCGCTAATCAGTATCGCAGCCACGGAAAGCACCGCCAACAAGAGCGCTGATGACTTGATCATTTTCATGGCGTCGAATGCTACCAAAGAATACGGGAATACGACTAGCGACACGGTACGGGATGGGTCTGACGGTGCGTGTGGATGTCGTCAGAAACACCCCGCAGATCGTCGCCGATCCGTACGACCATCTCGCGCAGGCCGAGGAACACGAGCCCCGAGCTTACCTTGACGCGCGACAATTTGGCGCGGTACGCTGCACCCCAGCGCGCGCAGCGCACGCCGTGTTCATCACGCTCAACGGGGAACCCTACGACATCGACCAGCCGCTCACCGTGGCTGATCTGCTGATCCGGCTGGCCATCGACGCCAGGCGCGTCGCCGTGGAGCACAATCTCGAAATTCTCAGACGTGCGTTGTATGCCGACACGATGGTCCACGAGGGAGACCGGATCGAGATCGTGAACTTCGTCGGCGGGGGCAGCGGTCCGGTGTGCATATGAGTGATACCCCTTTCGTCATCGCCGGGCGCACCTTCGCGTCGCGCCTCATTGTCGGCACCGGCAAGTACAGCTCCCATGCGGTCATGGCCCAGGCGCACGCCGCGGCCGGCGCCGACATGGTGACTGTCGCGGTGCGCCGTGTGAACATCTCCGATCGCAGCCAGGAATCGCTGCTCGACTACATCGATACCACCAAGATCTTCATCCTGCCGAATACCGCCGGCTGCTATACGGCGGATGACGCCGTACGCACGGCACGCCTCGGCCGCGAGGCCGGGCTGTCGAACTGGGTGAAGCTTGAGGTGATTGGCGACGAGCGGACGCTCTTCCCGGACAACGAAGCGCTGATCGAGGCCACCAGAACGCTCGTGCGTGAGGGGTTCGTGGTGCTGCCCTACACCAACGACGACCCCATCGCCTGCCGCAAGCTCGAGGACGCCGGCGCCGCGGCCGTGATGCCGCTCGGCGCACCGATCGGCTCCGGGCTGGGCATTCAGAACCAGAACAACATCCGGATCATCCGCGAGTTCTCCCGGGTGCCGGTCATCGTCGACGCCGGTGTCGGCACGGCGTCGGATGCCGCCCTGGCGATGGAACTCGGCGCGGACGGCGTCCTGATGAACACGGCCATTGCGGGCGCGCAGGATCCGATAGCCATGGCCTCGGCCATGAAGCACGCCGTCATCGCCGGTCGCCTGGCCTACGGGGCCGGCCGCATCCCGCGGAAGATGTACGCCACGGCCAGCAGCCCGATCGAGGGACTGGTTGGACGCTGAGCGCGCGTCCGGGCCCAGGCGCGAATGGCCGGCCGGGATGGCTCCCCAGGCCAGCCTGATCGAGACGCTGAACAGCGCGTGGACGCTCGTCGGCCCGCCGCCGCCGCTACCGACGTTCAGACAGCGCATCGCCTATCGAATCCGGCTGCTGCTGGGGCGCCTGCTCAGCCGGCAGGAGATCTTCAACTCGGTGGTCGTGCAGTACGTCAATGGCATCACCAGCCGGCACCAGGCCGTGGTGGATGCCCTCGCCGAAACTGTTGAACGCTGCGATCACGCCATCGACGTGGCGCTGCGGGAACGTGAGGCAGTGGCCGCGCGGGAACTTCGGATTGAGGCCGCCATGGCCGCGATGCGGCTCACCCATGACGAGCTTCGCACCTCGGTCGGCGTCCTCCAGCAGGCGACCCAGAGCCTCAAGCACGAGGTCGCGCGCATGAGCACGGCACCGGCCACGGGAGAGGGCGTGGTCGCGACGGCGCCTCCCGCACCCGGCGCCACCGCACGCGCCCTCGACAGCCACAAGTACGTGGGCTTTGAGGATCAGTTCCGCGGCACGCCGGATGCGATTCGTGCGCGTCTGTTGGAATACGTGCCGCTGTTCGATGGGGCTTCAGACGTGCTCGACGTCGGGTGCGGGCGCGGCGAATTCCTCCTGCTGCTGCGTGAACACGGCATCAGCGCACGCGGTCTCGATACGAACTCGGCGATGGTCCAGGTCTCGCGTGAGAAGGGGCTCCAGGCCGAGGAGGGAGACGCGCTCTCCTACCTGCGCGCCCAGCCGGAGCGTTCGCTTGGCGGGCTCTTCGCCGCGCAGGTAGTCGAGCATCTCGACCCGGCGTACCTGACCGCCTTTCTCGATGCCGCCTTCGATGCGCTGCGCCCCGGTGCGCCGATCGTGCTCGAAACGATCAATCCCGCGTGCTGGTTCGCGTTCTTCGAGAGCTACATCCGCGACATCACGCACGTGCGACCGCTGCACCCGGAGACGCTGACGTATCTGATGGTGGCCTCGGGCTTCCAGCGCCTGAACGTCCGGTACCGTGCGCCCTACCCCGATCACGAGAAGCTGCAGCCGATTGCACCGAACACCGCGCTTGCGGATTCGGTGGACACACTGAACGGCAACGTCGAGAAGATCAACCGCCTGCTGTTCACCTATCTCGACTACGCCGCCATCGGCTATCGATCGTGATGCACGAGGGGCCCGAGGCTCAGGGCTCACGGCCCGGCAAGGGTCCGCGCGTCAGCGCGCTGGCTATCGCACCCAGGCTGGCCGTTGGCGTCCTGCTCGCCTGGTGCGTCTTTGTCGCCCTGGTCGCGCCGGAACTGCCGCGTGTCACGGCGGCCCTCGGACTGCTGACCTTCCTTGCGGCGCTGTGGCAACCGTCTGCTGCACTGGTTGCAGTGGCCGCGTTCACGCCGGCAGGCCTGCTACTTGCGCCCTCTCCCGCTCACGCGGCGGAGCTCCTCGCATGGGCCTTTCTGTCCGGCTGGCTCCTCCGCCTGTGGCGCCCACTCGCCGGTGCCGGGTGGTCAACAGGCATCACCTGGCCCACGGTGCTGTACGGCGCCTGCGTCCTTGCCTCGTGGAAGGCTGTGACGATTGCCGGTGCGACCGGCGTCGACACGTCCGCGCTTGTCGCCTACCTCGCACACGCGGTCACGCCGCAGTTCCTGATTTTCGCGAACACGGATCCGTTTACCTGGACGGCCGTGCAGATGGTCACGGGGCTGAGCCTGTTCCTTGCCGCGCAGGCGCTCGCTCGCACAGACGCCTCGCTGGCACGCCGCGTCGCGGTGGCACTGGGCGTGTCGATGGCGCTACTCGGCGTGGCGTCGTGCGTCGATGTCGTCCGGCAGTGGGCCGCGAATGGATACGCGGTTAGCTACCTCCTGCGTTACACCACAGGTGAGCGGTTCACGCTGCATCTGGCCGACCTCAATGCCGCCGGATCGCAGTACGTCCTCGCCGCCGGGATTGCGCTGGGCCTCGCGGCCCAGAGCCTCCGCAGATGGCCGTGGCTTCTGCTGCTGGTCCTCATCCTGCCGGCGTTCTGGCTGACAGGGTCGCGGACTGCTGTCGTGGCGCTGGCAGGGAGTGCGGCTCTCATCGCCGCTGTGCGCAGCCGGACGACGTGGCGGATCACGCGCACCCAGATCATTGCGGCCGGCACGGTCGTCACGCTGCTCATCGGTGGCGTGGCCGCGGTTGCGGTCTTCGGCGGCAACGAGCGCGGGAGCGCCGGCCGCGCGCTGCGCCTCCGGACCGAGTTCTCAGAGACGAGCCTGCGGATGCTCGCGTCCGCTCCCGTCTTCGGCGTGGGCGTGGGCGGCTACTTCCCCCGGTCCAGTGAATTCATGCCGCCGGAGATCAAGGCCCTCTACGGCGCGGAGAACGCCCACAACTATTTCGCCCAGCAGTTCGCCGAGCTCGGGCTGGTTGGCGGCGCCCTCTTCGCGTGGCTCTCACTGGCCGCACTCGCGGCCGGGTGGCAGCGTGCGCGTGCGCAGCCACAGGAGCCGGCGCTCGTGGCGCTCTTCGCCGGATGCGCCGGCTACCTCCTGACGTGCATCACGGGCCATCCGTTCCTGGTCTCGGAAGCCGCGTTCCCGTTCTGGATCGCGCTGGGCGTCCTGGTGTCCACAACGGATGCCCCCCGGGCGACCGGGCGGCGCGTGGCGATCACGCTCCTGGTGGCCGCACTGCTCATCGCGAACGTCGGACGCGGGCTGCTCGCCTACACGAACACGAAGACCGCACCACCAGAGAGCGGATTTGAAGCACCCCGCACCGCCGACGATGGGCGCGTATTCCGCTGGATCGCACCACGTGCCACGACGTCGATCCCATCAGGCCTGGGATTTCTCAGGATGATCGTGCGCGCGCCGGACCTGACGCTGACGAGGGCGGTCACGGTGGAGACATCGGTATCCGGGCGCGTCGTGGACCGACGCGACCTGCCTGCCGGCCAGTGGGTCACGATCGAGATACCGGTGCGAACGCCGGCTTCGGGCCCCTTCCGTCGCGTGGATGTACGCGCCACGCCCTTCTGGACGGAGTCGCGGAAGATGGCGCGCCGGACGGCGCTCATCGCGGTGCCGCTCAGCGTGATGGTC